>NZ_JBSZKT010000018.1:0-127575 GCF_055690525.1 Streptosporangium sp. H13245
TTGGTGGGGGTTTCGCTGGGGTGGGGGTTGTGGGAGGAGCGTAGTGGGATCACGGGTGGGTTGGGTGAGGGTGATCTGGCGCGGATGGGCCGGGCGGGGTTCGGCGCGTTGTCCTCGGCGGAGGCGCTGAGACTACTCGACACCGCCCTGACCGTGGACGAGCCGGTCCTGGTACCGACGAAGCTGAACCTGAACGCCCTTCGAAACCGCGCCGACGACGTCCCCGCGATGCTGCGCGGCCTGGTGAGGACCCCCGCGCGCAGGGTGGCGAGGCGGGCGGACCCGGGTACCACGTTCGCCGCGACCCTGGCCGCCATGTCCGAGCCGGAGCGCGGGCGCGCCCTCCTCGATGTGGTACGCAAACACGTCGCGGCGGTGCTCGGCCATTCCTCTCCGGAGGCGGTCGGCGTCGACAGCGGATTCAAGGACCTCGGGTTCGACTCCCTGACGGCCGTGGAGTTCCGCAACCGGCTGGGCGCCGCCGTCGGTACGCGCCTGCCCGCCACGCTGGTCTTCGACTACCCGACCCCGTCCGGCCTGGCCGCCTTCCTCCGCGAGGAACTGCTGGGCACGACCTCGCCCCCGGCCACGGTTCCGGTCTCGGCCGGTCCGGTGGACGACGATCCGATCGTCATCGTCGGCATGGCCTGCCGCCTTCCCGGCGGGGTCACCTCTCCGGAGGAGCTGTGGGAGCTGGTGGCCTCGGGCCGGGACGCGGTGTCTGACTTCCCCACCCGCCGGGGCTGGAGCCTGGACGCCCTCTTCGACGACGACCCCGATCGTCCGGGTACGTCGTACGCGCGATCGGGGGCTTTCCTGCACGAGGCGGGGGAGTTCGACGCGGGGTTCTTCGGGATCTCTCCGCGTGAGGCGTTGGCGATGGATCCGCAGCAGCGGTTGTTGTTGGAGACCTCGTGGGAGGCGTTCGAACGGGCCGGGATCGACCCCTCGTCCCTGCGTGGCACCGACACCGGGGTCTTCGTCGGCGGCATGTACCAGGAGTACGGCCCCCGCTACGACCAGGCGGACAAGGGATCGGACGGTTACCTGCTGACCGGCGGTGCGACGAGTGTGATGTCGGGACGTCTGGCCTACACGTTCGGCCTGGAGGGGGCGGCGGTGACGGTGGACACGGCGTGTTCGTCGTCGCTGGTGGCGTTGCACTGGGCGATGCGGGCGCTGCGGCAGGGGGAGTGCTCGATGGCACTCGTCGGCGGCGTGACGGTGATGGCCTCCCCCGGGATGTTCGTGGAGTTCAGTCGTCAGCGGGGGTTGGCGGGGGATGGGCGGTGTAAGTCGTTCGCGGGTGCTGCGGATGGTACGGGGTGGGGTGAGGGTGTCGGGGTGTTGGTGGTTGAGCGCCTTTCTGACGCTTTGCGTAGTGGTCGTCGGGTGTTGGCGGTGGTGCGGGGTTCGGCGGTGAATCAGGACGGGGCGTCGAACGGGTTGACGGCGCCGAATGGTCCTTCTCAGCGGAGGGTGATCGCTCAGGCGTTGGCGGACGCGGGGGTGGTGGCGTCGGGGGTGGACGCTGTGGAGGGGCATGGGACGGGGACGCGGTTGGGTGATCCGATTGAGGCGCAGGCGTTGATGGCGGCTTATGGGGTGGGTCGGGAGCGTCCGTTGTGGTTGGGGTCGGTGAAGTCGAATATCGGGCATACGCAGGCTGCTGCGGGGGTGGCGGGTGTGATCAAGATGGTGATGGCGTTGCGGCATGGGGTGTTGCCGTCGACGTTGCATGTGGATGAGCCGTCGCCGCATGTGGACTGGTCTTCCGGCGCGGTGTCGTTGTTGACGTCGTCGGTGCCGTGGCCGCAGACGGGTGAGCCGCGTCGGGCGGGGGTGTCGTCGTTCGGGATCAGTGGGACGAACGCGCACGTGATCGTGGAGGAGGCACCCGCGCAGGAGGAGGCCGCTCCTGGTGTGGACGGTGGGGTGGTGGTGTGGCCGTTGTCGGCGAGGAGTGGGTCGGCGTTGCGGGCGCAGGTTGAGCGGTTGGGTGCGTATGTGGGGGCTTCTTCGCAGTTGTCGGCGGTGGATGTGGCGTATTCGTTGGTGGCGGGTCGTGCGGTGTTGGAGCACCGGGCGGTGGTGGTGGGCCGGGATCGCGATGAGCTGGTAGGTCGGTTGTCGGAGGGTGTTGTTACGGGGGCGGCTGGGCGGGGTGGGTTGGGGTTTTTGTTCACGGGTCAGGGTGCTCAGCGGGTGGGGATGGGTCGGGAGCTGTACGAGGCGTTCCCGGTGTTCGCGTCGGTTTTCGATGAGGTGGATGGCTATTTCGATGGGTCGCTGAAAGAGATGGTGTTCTCCTCGTCGGAGGGGGTGCTGGATCGGACGGAGAACGCTCAGGTCGCGTTGTTCGCTGTCGAAGTGGCGTTGTTCCGGTTGTTGGAGTCCTGGGGAGTGCGACCGGATTTCCTGTTGGGTCATTCGGTGGGGGAGCTGGCGGCGGCTCATGTGGCCGGGGTGATGTCCCTGGAAGACGCGGCCAAGCTGGTGATAGCGCGAGGCCGGTTGATGCAGGCGCTTCCCGCAGGCGGAGCCATGGTCGCGTTGCAGGCCACCGAGGCCGAGGTGCTGCCTCTCCTGTCCGGCACGGTTTCGGTGGCGGCGGTTAACGGCCCGCAGGCGGTCGTCGTCTCGGGTGACGAGGCCGCGGTAACGGAAATATCCGCATATTTCTCAGCTCAGGGGCGTAAGACCCGTCGCCTGCGGGTCAGTCACGCCTTCCACTCCCCCCTGATGGAACCGATGCTGGAGGACTTCCGCCGGGTCGCCGAAGCCGTGACCTACCGTCCCCCCTCGATCCCGGTCGTCTCCAACCTGACCGGCGAGCCGGTCACGGAATTCTCCACCGATTACTGGGTGCGGCATGTCCGCGAGGCGGTCCGTTTCGCCGACGGCCTGGCTTATCTACGGGATCAGGGAGTGGAGACGTTTGTTGAGCTGGGACCGGACGGTGTGTTGTCGGCATTAGGTGAGGAGGGTTTGTTCCTTCCGGTGCTGCGTAAGGACAGGCCCGAGGCCGAGAACCTGGTCACGGCACTGGCGAGGGCGTTCGTGGCCGGGGTGGAGGTCGACTGGAGGGCGTACCAGGAAGGCAGTGGCGGGAAGCTCGTCGATCTGCCGACGTACCCCTTCGAGCACCGGCACTACTGGTTGTCGTCGAAGTCGGCGCCGTCGGCCGGGCATCCGCTGCTGGACGTGACGACGCCGCTGGCCGAGGGCGACGGCGTGGTGATGACCGGACGGCTCTCCACCCAGGCTCAGCCCTGGTTCGCCGATCACCTCGTGGCCGGTCTCACCGTGGTCCCCGCCACCGCGCTGGCGGAACTCTCCCTGTACGCGGGGGACCAGGCCGGTTGCGACGTGCTCGACGAGCTGGTCGTGGAGGTGCCGTTGCTCCTGCCGGAGGCGCGGACGCGGCTTTTGCAGGTGTCGGTGGGCGCGCCGGACGGGACGGGACGCCGATCCCTGGGCGTGTTCTCCCGGGAGGAGGGCGCGTCGGAGGACCTCCCGTGGACCCGGCACGCGCGGGGCACGCTGGCCCTCGGCGGTGTGGAAGAGGCCGCCGACCTGACGGCATGGCCCCCGCCGGGAGCCGCCGAGGTCGACGTGGACGGGCTGTACGACGACATGGCCGCCGCCGGGCTCGACTACGGTCCCGCCTTCCGGGGGCTGCGGGCCGCCTGGCGGGACGGCGACCGGCTCTACGCCGAGGTGGCCCTGCCCGAGGAACTTGACGTGGAGGGCTTCGGCATCCATCCGGCGCTCCTGGACGCCGCCCTGCACGCGGCCGGGCTGGGCCTGCTGCCGGGCACCGAACAGGGCAGGCTGCCGTTCGCCTTCGACCGGGTACGGCTGCACCGTACGGGAGCGCGGTCGTTGCGCGTGCTGATGACCCCGGACGGCGCGGACGCCGTGTTCCTCGTCCTGGCCGGTGACACGGGTGAGCCGGTGGCCACGATCGGCAGGCTCGCCCTGCGCCCCTTCGCGCCCGAACGGCTGCGCGAGACCCCCGACTCGTTGTTCCGGGTGGGGTGGGTGCCGGTGGTGGGTGGTGAGGCGGTGTCGCCGGGAGAGGTAGTGCGGGTCGGCGCGGATCGTGAGGGGGATGTGCTGTCGGGGGTGCGGGGTGTGTTGGGTGAGGTGTTGGGGGTGGTGCGGGGGTGGGTTGAGGATGGGCGTTCGTCGTCGTCGCGGTTGGTGGTGGTGACGTGTGGCGGGGTGGCCGTGCGCCCGGATGAAACCGTGGATCCGGTGGCGTCGGCGGTGTGGGGGTTGATGCGGTCGGTGCAGGCGGAGTTTCCGGGGTTGTTCGCGGTGGTCGATGTCATACAAGGGGGTGAGGTTCCGGAGGGGTTGCCGGTGGGGGAGCCGGGGGTGGCGGTGCGTGATGGGGTGGTGTACGCGCCGAGGTTGATGCGGGCCGATGCTTCGGCGGGAGCCGGGCCGTTGTGGGGTGAGGGAACGGTGCTGGTCACCGGCGGCACCGGGGCGCTGGGCGGCCTGGTGGCTCGTCATCTCGTCACCGAGCACGGCGCGCGAGACCTGCTGCTGGTCGGCAGGCGGGGTCGCGACGCCGACGGAGCCGCCGAGTTGGAGGGTGAGCTGGCGGCGCTGGGCGCCCGGGTCACCATCGTGGCCTGTGATGTGGGTGATCGGGTGGCGTTGCGTGGGGTGCTGGAGGGGTTGGACCGGCCGCTCACCGCTGTGGTGCACGCGGCGGGCGTCCTCGACGACGGGGTCGTGGCCTCGCTCACCGCTGAGCGCTTCGACCGGGTGCTCGCGCCGAAGGCGGACGCCGCCTGGCATCTGCATGAGCTGACCCGGGAGATGCCGCTGGCCGCGTTCGTGTTGTTCTCCTCGGCGTCGTCGACCTTCGGCAACGCGGGACAGGGCAACTACGCGGCGGCGAACGCCTTCCTCGACGGTCTCGCCGCGCGTCGCAGGGCTGAGGGGTTGCCCGCGACCTCCCTGGCCTGGGGATTGTGGGAACACGGCATGGGCGCCGGTCCGGCCTCGGCCGGACGGGCGACGCTGAGCGCCGCTGAGGGGCTGGCGCTGTTCGACGCCGCCCTCGCGACGGACGAGGCCCTCCTGGCACCCGTACGGCTGGACACCGCCGCGCTCCGCGACGGTGACGTCCCCGCCCTGCTGAGCGGCCTGGTCCGGGCCCGCCCCCGGCGTACGACGGGTGAGACCACGCTGGCACGGCGGCTGGGGGCGGCGGAGGAGGGGGAACGCGCGAGGATCGCCCTCGAAGCCGTCCGCTCCCTGGTGGCCACCGTGCTCGGCCACCCCACGCCGGACGGTGTGCCGCCGGGGAGCAAGTTCTCCGAGCTGGGCTTCGACTCGCTCACCGCCGTCGAGCTGCGCAACCGGCTGAACACCGCCACCGGCATGCGGCTGCCCGCCACGCTGGTCTTCGACCACCCCACCCCCGCCGCGCTGGCCGCCTTCGTGACGGCCGAACTGGCCGGTACGCCCGCCGCCTCCGTTCCCGCCGTACGGACGTCCGCCGTGGACGAGCCGATCGCGATCGTCGCGATGAGCTGCCGCTATCCCGGCGGCGTACGGTCCCCCGAGGACCTATGGGAGCTGCTGGCCTCCGGTGGCGACGCGATCTCGCTGTTCCCCGCCAACCGGGGCTGGGACCTCGACGCGCTGTACGACCCCGACCCGGACACACCGGGGACCAGCTACACGCGGGAGGGCGGGTTCCTCTACGACGCCGACCGGTTCGACGCCGAACTGTTCGGGATCGGCCCGCGCGAGGCACTGGCGATGGATCCGCAGCAGAGGCTGTTGCTGGAGACCACCTGGGAGCTCTTCGAACGGGCGGGCATCGACCCGCTGTCGCTGCGTGGCAGTGACACGGGCGTCTTCGCCGGAATGATGTACCACGACTACGGGACCCTGCTGCCCGCCGTCCCCGGTGAGCTGGAGGGCTACCTCGGGACCGGCACCGCGGGCAGCGTCGCCTCCGGGCGGCTGGCCTACACCTTCGGCCTGGAAGGGCCCGCGGTCACCATCGACACGGCGTGCTCCTCCTCGCTGGTGGCGTTGCACCTGGCCTGCCGCGCGCTGCGGCACGGTGAGTGCTCGCTCGCGCTGGCGGGCGGTGTGACCGTCCTCGCCACGCCGGGCACGTTCGTGGAGTTCAGCCGTCAGCGCGGTCTGGCCCCGGACGGGCGGTGCAAGTCCTTCGCCGCCGCCGCCGACGGTACCGGCTGGGCGGAGGGCGTGGGTGTCCTGTTGCTCGAACGGCTCTCGGACGCGCGTCGCAACGGTCATCAGGTCCTGGCCGTGATCAGGGGTAGCGCGGTCAACCAGGACGGCGCCTCCAACGGCCTGACCGCGCCCAACGGACCCTCCCAGCAGCGGGTGATCCACCGCGCGCTGGCCGACGCGGGCCTTAAGCCCGGCGACATCGACATGGTCGAGGCGCACGGGACCGGTACGGCGCTGGGAGACCCGATCGAGGCCCAGTCGCTGCTCGCCACCTACGGCCGGGACCGCGACCGGCCGCTCTGGCTCGGGTCGGTGAAGTCGAACATCGGGCACACCCAGGCCGCCTCCGGGGTCGCGGGCGTGATCAAGTCGGTGATGGCGATGCGGCACGGGGTGCTGCCTCGGACGTTGCATGTGGACGAGCCGTCGCCGCACGTGGACTGGTCGTCGGGGTCGGTGTCGCTGCTGACCTCACCCGTGCCGTGGCCGGAGGCGGGTCGTCCGAGGCGGGCGGGGGTGTCGTCGTTCGGGATCAGCGGTACGAACGCGCACGTCATCGTGGAGGCCGTCCCGACCGAGGCCCCCGCTCCCGCTCCCACCACCGGTGGGGTGGTGGTGTGGCCGTTGTCGGCCGGGAGCGGGTCGGCGTTGCGGGTGCAGGCCGAACGGTTGGGTGCGTACGTGAGGGCTTCGCCGTTGTCGAGTGTGGATGTGGCGCACTCGCTGGTGGCGGGTCGTGCGGTGTTGGAGCACCGAGCGGTGGTGGTGGGCCGGGATCGGGACGAGCTGGTGGGTCGGCTGTCGGAGCTGGCGGCGGGGGATGTTTCGACCGGTGTGGTCTCCGGGGTGGCGGGTTCGGGTGGGTTGGGGTTTTTGTTCACGGGTCAGGGTGCTCAGCGGGTGGGGATGGGCCGGGAGCTGTACGAGACATTCCCGGTGTTCGCGACCGCTTTCGATGAGGTCGATGGCTATTTCGATGGGTCGTTGAAGGATCTGGTGTTCTCCTCGTCGGAGGGGGTGCTGGATCGGACGGAGAACGCTCAGGTCGCGTTGTTCGCCGTTGAGGTGGCGTTGTTCCGGTTGTTGGAGTCGTGGGGGGTGCGGCCGGATCTTTTGCTGGGTCATTCGGTGGGGGAGGTGGCGGCGGCTCATGTGGCCGGGGTGATGTCGCTGGAAGACGCGGCCAAGCTAGTGATAGCGCGGGGCCGGTTGATGCAGGCGCTTCCCGCAGGCGGAGCCATGGTCGCCTTGCAGGCCACCGAGGCCGAGGTGTTGCCTCTCCTGTCCGGCACGGTTTCGATGGCGGCTGTTAATGGCCCGCAGGCGGTCGTCGTCTCGGGTGACGAGGCGGCGGTAACGGAAATATCCGCTTATTTCGCAGCCCAGGGGCGTAAGACCCGTCGTTTGCGGGTCAGTCACGCCTTCCACTCCCCCCTGATGGAACCGATGCTGGAGGACTTTCGCCGGGTCGCCGAGACCGTGACCTACCGTCCTACCTCGATCCCGGTGGTCTCCAACCTGACCGGTGAGCCGGTCACGGAGTTCTCCGCCGACTACTGGGTGCGGCATGTCCGTGAAGCGGTGCGTTTCGCCGACGGTCTGGCCTATCTGCACTCTCGCGGGGTGCGGACGTTCGTCGAGCTGGGGCCGGACGGTGTGCTGTCGGCGATGGGCCAGGACTTGGTGGAGGAGAGCCTGTTCGTCCCGGCACTGCGCGGAGAACGACCCGAGGTGACGGCCCTGTACACCGCCGTCGCGACGGCCTACGCGCGGGGCGCCCTGCCGGACTGGGCGGCCGTGCTCGGCGGGCGCGGCAGGCGGGTGGACCTGCCGACCTACGCTTTCCAAGGGCAGCGCTACTGGCTCGAACCACCCCGGACGCCTCCCGCCGAGCGGGCCGGGGCGTGGCGGTACCGGGTCGAGTGGCGACCGGTGAGCGAGACCGGCACGCCGGTGCTGAGCGGCACCTGGCTGCTCGCGGCCACCGAGGGCGAGCCGCTGGCCGACGCCTGCGAGGCCGCCGTACGACGGCATGGGGCCGAGGTGGTACGGATCTCCGCGGACGACCTCCAGCTGCCCGCGGATGCCGGGACGATCAGCGGGGTGTTGTCCCTGCTCGCGCTCGACGAGGAGCCGCATCCGTCTCACTCGGTCGTCCCCCGTGGCCTGGCCCGTACGCTCGACCTGGTCAAGGCGCTCGACGCTGCCGGGGTGACGGCTCCCCTGTGGCTCGCCACCCGCGGCGCCACCGACCTCGGCGGTACCGACGTGAACCGGGCCGACGTGAACCGGGCCGACGTGAACCGGGCCGACGTGAACCGGGCCGATGTGAGCCGGACCAATGTGAGCCGGACCGATATGGGCGGGATCAACGCGGGCCGGACCGACGCAGACCGGACCGGTGTCAACGGGGCCGACGTCGGTACCACCGATGCGGGCGGCACCGGCACCACCAGCACCGGCGTGTCCAGCGGGGCGGGATCCCTCGCCCAGGCGCAGACATGGGGGCTTGGCCTCGCGGTCGCGCTGGAGTATCCGCGGCTCTGGGGCGGCCTGGTCGACCTTCCCGAGTCGCTCGGCCATCGGGAGGCCGACCACCTGATCCGCGCACTGGCGGGCTCGCTGGGAGAGGGGGCCACGGGGAACCAGTCGGAGAGCACCGCCGATGGCGGCGCCGAGGACCAGGTCGCCATCCGCTCGGCGGGCCCGCTGGTCCGCCGCCTCGTCCGCGCGGGTGCGCCGGTACGGCGGCGGGAGTTCCGGCCTACGGGGACCGTCCTCGTCACGGGCGGCACCGACGGTCTCGGCGCGGCCGTCGCCCGCCGCCTGGCGGCCGAGGGTGTCGAACACCTGCTGCTGACACGTCCCGCCGATGCTCCCGAGTACTCGCCACGGTCTCGTCCGGCCGGAGCCACCGAGCACCCGTCACCGGGCCGTCTCGTTGATGCTTCCGAAGCCGGTGCTTCCGAAGCCGGTGCCTCCAAGGCCGATGCTTTCGAGGGCGGTGCCCCCGAGGCCGGTGCTTCTGAGAGCGGGACCGTGGACCAGTTGGTGGCCGAGTTGGGAGAGCTGGGCGCGCGGCGCGTCTCGGTTGTCAGGTGCGACCTGGCCGACCGGCGCGCGGTCGAGGAGCTGCTCGGCACGGTGCCCGACCTCACCGCCGTGTTCCACGCCGAGGGCGTGCCGGGCGTGGCCGCGCTCGCCGACCTCGACGTACCGACTCTCGCCGGAGCGCTCGGGGAGAAGGCGGCGGGCGCCGCGAACCTGCACGACGCGCTCCTCGGCCGGGACCTCGACGCCTTCGTGCTGTTCTCCTCCGTCGCGGGTGTGTGGGGCGGCGCGGGCCAGGGCGCCTCCGCCGCGGCCGACGCCTCCCTGGACGCGCTCGCCGCGCGCCGGAGGGCACTCGGCCTGACCGCCACCTCGGTCGCCTGGGGACTCTGGGAGGAGCCGGGGCAGGCGGACGCCGAGCGGCGCGACCAGCTCCGCCGCCGGGGGGTGACCGCCATGGCGACCGAGGCGGCCCTGGCCGCGCTGTGGCAGGCCATCGAGGAGGATCGGGCCACCGTCACGGTCGCCGACGTCGACTGGGCGCGTTTCGCCCCGGTGTTCACCGCGCTGCGGGCCCGCCCGCTGATCTCCGACCTTCCCGAGGTACGGCTGGCACTGGGCGAGGCCGCGAAGGAGCCCGGTGAAGGGCGGTCCCCCGAGCTGGTGACACGGCTCGCCGGGCTGTCCGAGGGGGAGCGGCGACAGCGGCTGCTGCGTGTCGTCCGGGCCGAGGCGGCGGCGGCGCTCGGCCACGACTCCCCGGACGCGGTCCCTCCGGCGCGGCCCTTCCTCGAACTCGGCTTCGACTCGCTGGCGGCCGTCGGCCTGCGTAACCGGCTGGCCGTGGCCACCGGCCTGAAACTGCCCGCGACCGTGGCCTTCGACCATCCGAGCGCGGAGGCGCTGGCCGCCTATCTCGACAGCAGGCTGGATCCCGCGGCCGGGCCGTCGGTCGACGCCGGGCTCGACTCCCTGGCCGCCACGCTCGGCGCGCTCGACACGGCCGATCCCGAGCGGCTGCGCATCACGGCGCGGCTCCGGACGCTGGTCGCGGAACTGACCCGCGATCCGGCCGACACCGGGCCGCGGAACATGGCCGAGCTGGTCGAGGAGGCCTCGGACGACGAGCTCTTCGGGCTGCTGGACGCGGAATTCGGCGAGGGAGGACCCGGGCTGTGAACGAGGAAAAACTGCGCGAATACCTCAAGCGCGCCACGGTCGAGCTGCACGAGACCCGCCGGCGGCTGCACGAGCTGGAGCAGCGGCGGCACGAGCCCATCGCGATCGTCGCGGCGAGCTGCCGCTATCCCGGCGGCGTACGCTCCCCCGAGGACCTGTGGGAGCTGGTCGCGGGCGAGGTGGACGCCGTGGGGCCCTTCCCCTCGGACCGGGGCTGGGACATGGAGGCGCTCTACCACCCCGATCCCGACAACCCGGGCACGTCGTACGTCCGCGAGGGCGGGTTCCTGGAGACGGCGGGAGACTTCGACGCCGCGTTCTTCGGCATCTCCCCGCGCGAGGCGCTGGCCATGGACCCGCAGCAGCGGCTCCTCCTGGAGACCTCCTGGGAGCTGCTCGAACGCGCCGGTATCGACCCGGGCACGCTGCGCGGCGGCCACACCGGCGTCTTCATCGGCTCCAGCGGCCAGGACTACGGCGCGCTGCTCCAGTCGGCGGCCGAGGACGTCGTGGGCTACCAGATGACCGGTGTGGCGGCCAGCGTGCTGTCCGGCAGGCTGTCCTACAGCTTCGGCTGGGAGGGGCCCGCGGTCACCGTGGACACCGCGTGCTCGGCGTCCCTGGTGGCCCTGCACCTCGCCTGCCAGTCGCTGCGGCTGGGCGAGTGCCCGCTCGCCGTCGCGGGTGGCGTGGCGGTGATGTCCATCCCCGCGGGGTTCGTGGAGTTCAGCCGTCAGCGCGGGCTGGCCCCGGACGGGCGGTGCAAGTCCTTCGCCGCCGCCGCCGACGGTACCGGCTGGGCGGAGGGCGTGGGTGTCCTGCTGCTCGAACGGCTCTCGGACGCGCGTCGTAACGGTCATCAGGTCCTGGCCGTGATCAGGGGTAGCGCGGTCAACCAGGACGGCGCCTCCAACGGCCTGACCGCGCCCAACGGCCCCTCGCAGGAGCGGGTGATCCGCGCCGCGCTGGCGGGCGCGGGGCTGGCGGCGGGCCAGGTGGACGCCGTGGAGGCGCACGGTACGGGCACCCCGCTGGGGGACCCGATCGAGGCCCAGGCGCTGCTGACCGTCTACGGCGAGAACCGTCCCACGGACCGGCCCCTGTGGCTCGGCTCGATCAAGTCCAACATCGGCCACAGCGCGGGCGCGGCCGGTGTCGCGGGGGTGATCAAGATGGTGATGGCGATGCGGCACGGCGTCCTGCCGCGCACGCTGCACGTCGACGAGCCCACGCCGCAGGCGGACTGGTCCTCCGGGGCCGTCGCCCTGCTCACCGGGTCGCGCCCCTGGCCCCGGGGCGACGAGCCGCGCCGCGCCGGGATCTCCTCCTTCGGCGTGAGCGGCACCAACGCCCACACCATCCTCGAAGAACCCCCGGCGGACACACCCCCCGCCACCTCACCGCCCCCCACTACCGCACTGCCGCTCACCGCACCCGGGACGGAGCATGCGTACGGCGGTTCGGTGCCCTGGGTGCTGTCGGCGCGCAGCGCCACCGCGCTGCGCGCGCAGGCCGCCCGCCTCCGCGCGCACCTGACGGAGCCCCCTGACCCGAGCAAGCCAGAAAAATCGGACACAACGAACACGGTGGCGGACGTGGCCTGGTCGCTGGCCACCACCCGCGCCTCCTTCGAGCACCGGGCCGTCCTCATCGGCACCGGACGGGAGCGGTTCGACCGCGCGCTGGACGCGCTGGCCGGGCGACAGCCCTCCGCCGACGTCGTCGAGGGCGTGGCGCCACCGGACGGCGCCCGGGTGGCGTTCGTCTTCTCCGGGCAGGGCGCCCAGTGGCCGGGCATGGGCGCCGAGCTGCTGCGCGCGTCCCCGGTGTTCGCCGAGGAGATCGCCCGCTGCGCCGAGGCGCTCGCCCCGTACGTGGACTGGTCCCTCACCGGTGTGCTCCGGGGTGACGAGGGCGCGCCCGGCCTGGACCGGCACGACGTCGTCCAGCCCGCGCTGTGGGCCGTGATGGTCGCGCTGGCGGGCCTGTGGCGGTCGCTGGGGGTACGCCCGGCCGCGGTGGCCGGTCACTCGCAGGGCGAGATCGCCGCCGCCACCGTCGCGGGCGCGCTGTCCCTCGACGACGCGGCCAGGGTCGTCGCGCTGCGGTCCGCGGCGCTGGCCGGGCTGACCGGCGGGTACGGCATGCTGTCCGTCGCGCTCCCCGCCGAGCGGGTGGCCGGACGGCTGGCCCGCTGGGACGGCCGCCTCTCGCTCGCCGCGGTGAACGGCCCCGCCTCCGTCGTCGTCGCCGGGGACACGGACGCGCTGGCCGGGCTGCTGGCCGAGTGTGAGGCCGACGGGGTGCGCGCCAGGACGGTCCGGGTCGCCTACGCCTCGCACTCGCCGCAGGTCGAGGCCGTCCGCTCCCGGCTGCTGGCCGACCTGGCGCCGATCGTGCCCAAGGCGTCCGAGGTGCCGTTCTACTCGACCGTCACCGGGCGGCCCGCCGACACCACCGGCCTGGACGCCGCGTACTGGTACCGCAACCTGCGCGAGCAGGTCCGCTTCGCCGACGCGGTCGGGGCGCTGCTCGGCGACGGGCACACCCTGTTCGTGGAGTGCGGCCCCCACCCGGTGCTGTCCGTCGGCGTCCAGGAGAGCGCCGAGGCGGCGGGCGCCGAGGTGGCGGTGGTACCCACCCTGCGGCGCGACCAGGCGGGACCGGACGACTTCCTGCGTTCCGCCGCGCGGGCCCACGTCCACGGCGCGCGGGTCGACTGGACGCGGGTGCTGACCCCGGCCCGCCGGGTGGACCTGCCGACCTACCCCTTCGAGTCGCGGCGCTACTGGCTGTCGGCCGGATACACCGCCCGCGCGCTCGGCACGGACCCCACAAAGAACCCAACAGAGGACCCCGCCGAGGAGGCCGCCCTGGCCGAGCGGCTCGCCGGGCTCGACCGTGACGAGAGGGAGGAGGTCCTGCTGGATCTCGTACGCGCCCACGCCGCCGCCGTGTTCCGGCTGGACACCCCCGGCACGATCGGAGCGGACCACCCCCTTCCCGACCTCGGGCTCGACTCGCTGACGGCGATGGAGCTCAGGAACCGGCTGAGCCGGGCCACCGGGCTGCCGCTGCGGGTGGCCCTGGTTTTCGAACATCCGACCCCCAGAGCGCTCGCCCGGCATCTGCTGGCGGGCCTCCCCACGGTGCCAGAGGTGCGAGAGAGATGAACACGAGCAAGGTGCTGATCATCGGGGCCGGGCCCTGCGGTCTCATGACGGCGGTCGAGCTGACCCGCCGAGGCGTCGCGGTGACGGTGGTGGACGCGGAGAAGGAGGGGGCGAGGGGATCGCGGGCGGTGCTGCTGTGGCCGTACTCCCTGGAGCTCTTCGACGGGCTGGGGCTGCGCGCCGAGGCGGACAAGCGGGGCGTCGCCATCCAGGCGCTCAGCTACCACACCGCGCCGGGCACCGTACTGCGGCTGCCGCTGGACCCGCACCACGCGCCGCTGGTGCTGCCCCAGCAGGACACCGGCGAGCTGCTGGAGGAGGAGCTGCGCAGGCTCGGCGGCACGGTGGAACGCGGCCTGCGGGTGACCGGCCTGGTCACCGGCCCCGACTCCGTCACGGTCACCGCGCATCGGGCCGACGGCACCGAGGTCGTCCTGACGGCCGACTGGCTCGTCGGCGCCGACGGCCACCACAGCACGGTCCGCGAGAAGCTCGGCATCGTGTTCCCCGGGGAGCAGGTCCCCACCTCGTTCCTGATCGCCGAGGGCCCGCTGGAGGGCGCCTTCGACACCGACTCGGTCAACTACTACCTGGGCCGGACGGGCGTGATGCTCATCGCGCCGCTGCCCGGCGGCAAGGCCCGCATCTCCGGCACCCTGGACGGCGGCGACACCGTCGTCACGCCCGAGACGGCGCGGCGCATGCTGGACGAGCGCGGGCCCGGCGGGCTGCGCTTCACGGAGGTGACGCTGGTCTCCGTCTTCACCAGCAGCGAGCGCGTCGCCAACACCTTCCGCGCGGGCCGCTGCTTCCTGGTGGGCGACGCCGCGCACGTGCACACCCCGACCGGCGGGCAGGGGCTCAACCTCGGCTTCGCCGACGTACGCAACCTGGCGTGGAAGCTGGCCGGTGTGATCGAGGGCAGGTACGCCCCGGCGATCCTGGACAGCTACGACGCCGAGCGGCACGCGGCGGCCGAGCAGACCGTCGCGGCCACCGGCAGGATGACCCGCAACGCGGTGCTCGGGCCGGTGGCCCTCGTGGTGCGCAACACGCTCATGAGCCTGGCCCACCGCACCGGCGTACTGGCCAGGCAGCTGGTCCCCATGCTCGCCGGGTGGCAGGTGCGCTACCCCGACGCCCTCGGCCTGGCGGGCCGGAAGACTCCCCGGGGCCTGCCCGTACCGGGTACCCGCAGCCCCGAGTGGCCCCTCGAACCCGACCCCGACCCGATCGGGCGCTTCCAGCTCGTCAGCATGGGCCCGGCGGACGGCACGATGAGCCGCCGCGGGCGCGAGCTGGCCGAGGAGGAGCCCACCCTGGTCGCGCACCGCCACCGCACCACCGCGGGCAGCGGGTTCGTCCTGCTGCGGCCCGACGGCTACGTCGCCGCGGCCGGCCGGGAGACCGACTTTCCCCCGCTCGTCCGCGCACTGAAGCGGATCCTCCCCACTCCCACCCTGGAGCGATAGTCATGTCATCCGAAGAGTTCCCCCCGGTCCTCGGCGGTTTCGACCTGTCGGACCGCGGCAGATACGCCGAGGGTTTCCCGCACGACGTCTTCACGAGGTTGCGCCAGGAGGAGGGCATCCTGTTCCACCCGCCCGGCAAGACCGCCGACGGCGAGGGTTTCTGGGTGCTGAGCCGCTACGAGGACATGGTCGCCGCCGCGCACGACCCGGTCTTCTCCTCCCAGGGCGGCGGCGGACGCACCGGCGGCGGCACGCACATCGACGACCTCGCCCCCGGGGTGCACGCCGGGACGCTGCTCAACATGATGGACGACCCCCGGCACCAGCTGATCAAGGACCAGGTCCAGCCGGGCGCGACGGGCGACACGCTGGCGGCCGTCGAACCCGAGCTGCGCGCCCTGGCCGACTCCGTGGTGGCCGACGCGGTGGCCAAGGGCGAGGGCGAGCTGATCGGCGACATCGCCGGGCAGTTCGCGATCAAGTCGGCGCTGCGGCTGCTCGGCGCGCCCCGCCAGGACTGGGACGCGCTGCTGGGATGGGTGGACGTCAGCACCGGCTTCGACGACCGGGAGGCGGGCGAGGACAACGAGCGCTCGCAGATGGCCCGGCTGGCGCTCTACCAGTACGGCACGGGCGTGCTGAAGGGCAAGCAGGCGGCCCCGGAGGCCGACCTGATGTCGGCCGTGGGCCGGGCGGAGATCCCGGAAGGCTCCGGCCAGCCGCCGCTGGGCCAGTACGAGCGGGAGGTGTTCTTCAACCTGACGCTCGGGGCCGGAACCGAGCCGCCGCGCAACGCGATCGCGCTGGGCCTGCTCGCCCTCGCCGAGCACCCCGACCAGTGGGACGCGCTCCGCACCGACCGCTCCCTGCTGCCCGGGGCCATCGAGGAGATCCTGCGCTGGGCCTCGCCCACCCCGTACAACCGGCGGACGGCGACCCGGGACGTGGAGTTCCGTGGCGCGAAGATCAAGGCCGGGGACAAGGTGACCTTCTGGTGGGCGTCGGCCAACCGGGACGAGACCGTGTTCGACGACCCGTTCACCTTCGACATCCGCCGCGCGCACAACCCGCACCTGGCCTTCGGCTTCGGCGGACACAGCTGCATGGGCGAGCAGATGGGACGGCTCGACATCCGGCTCGTCCTGGAGGCGCTGCTCGACCGGGTGGAGCGGATCCGGCTCACCGGCCCCGTCGAGTGGGCCAAGGACAACAAGCACACCGTGATCCTGCGAATGCCGGTGGCCTACGACGGCGTCAGCGCCGTGCCGGTGCCCGCGGCGCCGGAGCTGCCGCCCTCGTCCCTGCCGCAGCAGGCCGGGCAGTACATCATCTCGCAGATGCTGCCGTTCAACCCGTTCGACCCGGCCTTCCGCGACGACCCGTACCCGATCTACCGGCGGATCGCCGAGAAGGGGCCCGTGGTGCGCACCCCCGCGGGCACCGTGGTCGTGACCGGGCACGCCGAGGTCACCGAGGCGCTCGCCGACCCCCGCAACGGCTGGGGCGACGGCCACCTCGTGGCCGACCACTTCGCCAAGGACGCCGAGGGCAACCCGGTACGGCAGTTCGCCTTCATGGACCCGCCCGACCACACCCGGCTCCGGGGCCTGGTGAGCAAGGCGTTCACCGCCAGGGTGGTGGAGGGGCTGCGGCCCAGGGCCGAGCAGCTGGTCGCCGAGCTGATCGCCGAGGCCCGCGAGGCCGGGACGACGGGCCCCGTCGACCTCATGAAGGCGGTCGCCCACCCGCTGCCCAGCATCCTGCTCGCCGAGCTGATGGGCGTCCCCGACGACAACCTCGCGGAGTTCCGCGCCTGGTCCACCGCGATCGGGCGCGGCCTCGACCCGGACTTCGTGCTCACCCGCGACCAGGTGGGCCAGCGCCAGGGCGGGCGGGAGCGGTTCAACCGCTACTTCGCGGCCCTGGCCGCCCAGCGGCGCGCCGAGCCCGCGGACGACCTGGTCAGCGCACTGGTGGCCGCGGAACAGGAGGGCGACAAGCTCACCGAGAGCGAGCTGGTCACCACCTGCACCCTGCTGATCAGCGCGGGGTACGCGCTCACCGTGCACCTCATCGGCAACGGAGTGCTCGCCCTGCTGCGCAACCCCGGCCAGCTCGCCTGGCTGCGCGCCAACCCGGGGGAGGTCGCCGGGGCGGTGGAGGAGCTGCTCCGCTTCGACGGGCCGACCCAGATGATCTCCCGGCTGGTGCTGGAGGACACCAAGGTCGGAGACACCCCGGTCAAGGCGGGGGAGACCCTGCTGCTCGTGCTCGGCGGGGCCGCCCGCGACCCCAGGGTCTACGAGAACCCGGACGAGCTGGACCTGACCCGGCGCTCCGGGGCGCGCAACCTCGGCTTCGGCCACGGCATCCACTACTGCGTCGGCGCGCCGCTGGCGAGGGTGACCGCGCAGGTGGCGGTGGGCGCGCTGGCGCGGCTCGACATGCGGCTGGCCGAGGAGAACCCGGCGCGCAACGAGGGCATGGTGGTACGCGGGCTGGCCGAGCTGCCCGTGATCCTGAAGTGAGGGTGAGGCCGCCCTGAGGAGATCCGTCCCGCCCTCGCCGTACACGGCCGGGGCGGGACGGCGCTCCCGGTGAGACAGGGCTAGATCGGGAAGCGGCCCCGGCGGATCCGCCAGTGGCGGCCTGCGCTCAGGTGGTCGACGATCGCGCGCTGGAGCACGGTGCGGCGCGGCAGCCGGTCGAGCGGCGTGGTCAGGGTGCGGAACACGAACCGCAGCACCTCGACGTCGGCGTCCAGCCCCGCCGGTTCCTCGTAGGGCTCCAGCTCGAACCTCCGCTGGAACCGGACGATGTTGGAGTCTTCGGGGAGATACTCCAGCAGCTGCGGGTCGAGCAGCCACGAGCCGCAGGAGAACGCCGTGTAGCGCTCGTCGGGAAAGTGGCGCGGGAAGAACGCGCGGGCCTCGTCGAGTGACGCCGCGACCGCCTCAGGGGTCATCGGCCCCGACTCGGGGATGTGCAGGTCGAGGCTGGTGCCACCGCGCTGGTACTGCAACCGGCCCAGCTCGTAGACGCCGCCGCGCGCGTGCAGCGTCAGCCAGCTCTGCATGACCGGCCAGCCCTCGCGGCGCATCCGCCGGTCGACCGCGAGGTTGCGGCCCAGGTCCGCGAGGGTCGCCCACGACACGGCGTCGGCGATGCCGTGGTCGCGGTGGTAGCCCGTGACGACGTCGACCAGGGCCAGGTACGCGTACACGTAGAGGTGCCGCCAGGCGGGGCCCCGTTCGCGCGGCAGCTCCGGGCCGGGCGGCAGCCAGTCGTGGCCCCCGAGGTCGGCGCGGAGCAGGGCGGTCGAGCGGTCGAGCAGCCAGCGCAGCTCGGGAGTCCACAGGGGGGAGCCGGGATCGGGCCAGCCCGCCATGATCTCGGCGACGTCGTCCGGCCGCACCGCGAGCCGGTCGAGGATCGCGGGCGCGTCGGCCTTGGCGGGTAGCGGAGCCGATGGCCGGTCACCGGCGAGCCGGTGCACGCGGTCGACGTCCTCGGTGGGCACTCCGAGCCGGGCGGCGATGACGTCCAGATCCACGCGGACGATCCTACCGGCCGACGGTTACGACGGCATGATCCGCAGCGGGACGTCGCCCGTCCGGCCGACCCGCCCGGCGGCTGTCCGAGGGGCCGCTCGGAGTGGCGAAAGTTTCGGGACAGCTGGCCCACCTGAGGAACCCTGCCGCGTTTTCAGCTAGTTTCCATACGTTTCGGGATAGGTGGTGACGGGCTTCCAGCTCAGAGCTGTGGCAGAAGTCGGACCTCTGAAACATTTCGATATCTCATTGACATATTTCGGGGAGATTTCCAGACTGATCGCCAACACCCCACCCGGAAGGGAGAGCCCTAGTGATCATCAGTCTGGCTCGCTCCAAGATCCGTTCAAGGGTCGTCGCGCTGGCGACCGCGGTGACGCTCTCGGTCGCCGGAGCGGTGACGGTAGCGCCCCCCGAGGCCGCCGTGGCCGCGGCCGCCGGAGTCGAGAACGAGGGGGCCGACTGCGTGGTGACCGGCCTGCCCGACGCGGGATCCCTGCCCACCAACTCCAGGCTCCCCGACCCCTTCAGGAAACTGGACGGTACGCGCATCTCCACCGTCTCCGAGTGGCGGTGCCGCCGGGAGGAGACCAAGAGGCTGGCGGAGAGGTTCGTCTACGGCGAGAAGCCCGCGAAGCCCGCGAGCGTCACGGGGACGGTCTCCAGGACCGGCATCACCGTGAACGTGAACCACAACGGCAGGAGCTCCAGCTTCTCCGCGAGCGTCTCGCTGCCGAGTGGTTCCGGCCCCTTCCCCGCCGTCGTCGTGCTGGGAGGGTTCGGCGCGGACACGGCCGCCATCAGAGCCGCCGGTGCCGCCGTCATCAGCTACGACCCCTACGCGGTCGGGCGGGAGGGCACGCCGAGAAACAACAAGCAGGGCGCGTTCTACAGCGTCTACGGCTCCTCCTCCAGTACGGGGCTGCTCCTCGCCTGGGCCTGGGGGGTGAGCCGGATCATCGACGTCATCGAACAGTCGGACGGCAGCGTTCTCAGGGCGGACGCGACCGGCGTCACGGGATGCTCCCGGTTCGGGAAGGGCGCCTTCGTGGTCGGCGCGTTCGACCAGCGCATCGCCCTGACCATGCCGATCGAGTCGGGCAGCGCAGGTGTCCCCATCTTCCGCGGGATTCCCGGGGAGGGCGCCCAGAGCCTGAGCAGCGCCTACGGGGAGCAGCCGTGGCTGGGTGACGCGTTCGGCTCCTTCACCGGCAGCCCGGCCAGGCTGCCGGTGGACACCCACCAGATGGTCGCCATGGTCGCGCCGCGAGGACTGTTCATCATGGACAACCCCCACATCGCCAACCTGGGCCCCCGATCCGCGAGCGTGGCGGCCCTGGGCGGCGCGGAGGTCTACAGGGCGCTCGGCGCGGGGGACAACATCACCTACTGGTCCGACGTCCAGGACGGCAGCCACTGCGCCAACAGGCCCGAATGGAGGACCCCGCTGCAGCAGAACATCCAGAAGTTCCTGCTGCGGACGGGCAACGCCCCCGGCGCGATCAGGATCTCGTCCAGGGCGAGCGGCAACCTGTCCGAGTGGAGGGACTGGCAGACCCCGACCCTCGGCAACTCCAGCGACACCACGCCGCCGAGCGCGCCGGGCACCCCGGCCGCGTCCGCGGTGACCGCCACCGGCGCCACGCTGACCTGGGCCGCGTCCACCGACCAGGGCGGCTCCGGCCTGGCCGGTTACACCGTCTACCGCGAGCAGGGCGCCACCGACCCGCAACTCGGCCAGTCCACCGCCGCCTCGATCACCCTCACCGGGCTGACCGCGAACACCCAGTACCAGGTGTACGTACGGGCGCGTGACGTCGCGGGCAACCTGTCCGGCAACTCACCGCCGGTCACGTTCACCACGGCCACCGGCGGTGGCGACACCTCGCCGCCGACGGCCCCGGCCTCCCTGGCGGCCTCGGGAACCACCTCCACGGGTACGACCCTGAGCTGGACGGCCTCGACGGACGACAACGGCGTCACCGGCTACGACATCCTGCGCGCGCCCGGCGCGAGCGGCGGCACGTTCACCCAGGCCGGAACCTCGGCCACGACCTCGTTCGGCGACACGGGCCTCACCCCGAGCAGCACCTACCGCTACCAGGTCAGGGCCCGGGACGCCGCGGGCAACACCTCGCCGGTCTCCAACACCGCGGAGGTCACCACCCAGCCCGGTACGCCCACCGGGACCTGCACGGCCGTCCCGACCGTGCAGACCCAGTGGAGCACCGGGTACGTCATCCAGCCGCTGACCGTCACCAACACCGGCACCTCGGCGATCACCGGATGGACGGTCACCTTCACGCTGCCCGCCGGGCACACGCTGACCGGCTCGTGGAACGGCACCGCCACCGTCAGCGGGCAGACCGTGACCATCAGGAACGCCGCCCACAACGGCACCCTCGCCCCCGGAGCCGCCACCGGCAGCCTCGGCTTCCAGGTGAGCCGCCCGAACGGCAACACCGCGCTCCCGTCCGGATACACCTGCGCCTGACACACCACGCCCCCCGGCCCGCGACGGGCCGGGGGGCGTCACCCGTCCATCCGAGGGGCCCCGCCGCTGACGTGCCCGCCCGTCACCGCGGACCCGCCCGGTGAAGGTCCTTCCCCGACGACGGTACGCCCGGGCGGGGCCGGTGGAGGCGCCGTTAGCGGGTCGCGCAGACGGTTCCGTTGAGGGTGAAGACGGCGGGCAGGACGTTCGGGCCGCCGTAGTTGCCGACGAAACCGATCGTGGCCGACGCGCCGGTGGGCAGCGAGCCGTTGCCGGGGTCGTTGACGACCCTGACGTCCCGCCCGTCCTGCGTCCAGACGGCACCCCAGCCGCCGCCCAGGCTCTGCCACGTCCTGGGCCAGCTGAAGTCCAGGGTCCAGCCGTTGACCGGCGCGCCGTGGTTGGTGATGTCGATGGCGCCGACGTAGCCGCTGGCCCAGTCGGACTGCCTGGTCAGGCGTACCGAGCACGAACTGGACGCGGGCGTGCCGGTCGTGAACGTCAGCGGCGCGGAGGGCGACGAGGCGCCACCGCCGCTGTCCCGCGCGATCACGTTGATTGTGTGGCGCGTGCCCGGCCTCAGGTTGCCCGCGGTGAACGAGGTGCCGGTGGTCTCGCCGAGCTGCTCGCTGACGGCTCCGTTCTGGCGGTGGACCTCGTACTTCACGATCGGGCGCGCGCCGGCGGGGGCGGCGGGCCAGGAGATCGTGGCGGCCTTGTCCGTCACGCCCGAGGCCACCGGCTGCCCCGGCGTACCCGGCAGGCCGGTCTGGGCGGCGGCGGGACGCAGGACGACCGTGGTCAGCGAGAGCGGCGGCAGCGTCTGGCCGGTCGCGCTGCCCGTGGCCGAGGTGGTGATGCTCGTGGCGCCGTTGGTGTGGCTCAGCACGGTGGGCGCCCCGGCCGCCGGGCTGAAGCCGGAGTAGCCGATCGTGACGGGGTAGGACGTGTCGGACGAGGTGTTGATCAGCAGGACGGCCAGGTCCCCGTTGGGGCGGCGCGCGGCGTGCGCGGTGACCTTCGGCTGGTCGGTCGCGGCCCGGACGAACCGGTCACCGGGACGGGCGAAACCGCTCACCATCTGGAGCGCGTAGTACGGCGCGAAGGGGGTGTTCGCCGCCGGTTCGCAGACGCTGCCGTCGGAGGTGCACGTCCCGCTCGACAGCAGGCCGAAGTCGCCGTAGTCGGTGTGCCCCTCGACCTGCGTGACGCGGCCGATGCCGTTGTGGACGTTCCACCAGTCGACCGTGAAGACCCCGTTGGCCAGCAGCGTCGCGTAGGCGTCGGCGGCGGCGAGCGCGCCCGGCTGGGTCGTCGTGCCGCCGTCGCTCGACCCGGTGTTGAACTCGGTCATCGCGATGCCGATCCGCTCGGCGCCGGGCCCCACGTGTTTCGCGATCTGCTGGCGGGTGAGGTGGATCATGTCGGGGACGTGCGCGGCCCTGTCGAGGGCGCCGGGATACCAGTGCAGGATCACGAAGTCGATCTTCGACCCGGCCGTGGCCAGGACGACGTCGTTCCAGGTTCCGGCGTCACCCTCGGCGACGATCCCGTCGGGCCAGCCGGCCGGTGTGGTCAGCACCGCGCCGATCTTGATGGTCGGGTCGACGGCCTTCATCGCGTCGGAGTAGGCCACGACATGGCGCGCGTACTCGGACGGCCTCTTGTCGGCGTGGTTGTCCGCCTCCCAGGCGGCGCCGTAGTGGCCGTTGCCGTAGTTCTCGTTGCCGATCTCCCAGTACTTGACGCCGTAGCCCTTGACGACGTTGGCGTGCCGCACCCAGGCCGCGGCCTCCTCCGCCGTGCCGGTGCCGTAGTTGGCGGTCACCATCGGCCGCGCCCCGGTACGCCGTACGCCGCGCATGAAGGTGTCGAAATCGGTGTCGGGAGCCACGTAGCCGCCGGGGGCGGTGTGGTCGGCCCAGTGGTAGATGTCGGAGTACGAGCCGCCGGGATAGCGCAGCAGCTTCACGCCCGCGTCCTTGAGCAGGTCGGCGGTCTCGTCGGTGCCCAGACGGGTGTCCCAGATCGCGTGGTTGGTGCCGACGCCGGTCTCGGGGACGGTGGCGAGCGCGGCGCGGGCGTTGACGGTCACCGCGACCGGGGCGACCTCGTCGGCCCGCGCCGCGGGGACGTTCAGGACGGCCAGCGTCAGCAGGACAGCGGACGTGGCCCGTAACAGGCTTGTTGGCATCGGTGCACCTCGCAGCGGATAGTGGCGTTCACTCGACACCCCCTCCCTGACCCGGAGGCAACATGATCGTCAGCGGTCGCCCGCCATCCGTCAACCGGCCGTGAAACTTTCAGACCATCCCGCCCCGGCCGGGCGGGGCGGCCAGGGCGGATCACGGCGCGGACGCCGATGCCATCGGCCGGGCGGCGGCCGTATCATCCTCGGCATGGTGCCGAACCTGGAGCCACGGCTCAGCCGGCGGGCGGTGCTCCTGGCCGCGGGAGGGCTGCTCGCGGGCTGCTCCGAGCAGCCCGAGGTCGACAAGGTCCACCTGCGCCTGGCCACCGGGCCGGCGGGGGCCGTATACCGGCGCATCGGCGGTGCGCTGGCCGAACACGTCACCGAGCAGGTGCCGGGGGCGACCCTGACCACCGTGCCGAGCGGGGCGTCCACCGACAACATCCGGATGCTGCTGGCCGGAGAGGTGCACCTCGGGCTGACGAGCCTGGACGCGCTGATCACGACCGACGGCAGCGCGCCCAAGGGGCTCTCGGCGATATGTCGGCTCTACGACAGTCACCTGCATCTCGTGGTCATGGCCGGTTCGCCGATCGACAGGTTCCGCGACCTTGAGGGCAGGCGCGTGTCCCTCGGCGCCCGCGACTCGGGCACCGAGTTCACGTCGCTGCGGGCCCTGAAGCTCGGCCGGGTGAACACCGACGGCCGGTATCTCAGCCAGGCGGAATCGGCGGCGGCACTGCGCGACGGCGAGATCGACGCGATGTTCTCCCTGACCGGCGTCCCGACACCCGCCATCACGGAGCTGGTGCGGCGGTACCCGATCCGGCTGATCCCGCTGGACGCGCAGGCGGACGCGCTCTTCACGGCGTTCCCCGGGCCCTACGCCCCGGCGATGATCCCCGCGACCGCCTACGCCGGTGTCCGGGCCACCCGCACCGTCGCCGTCCCGAACGTGCTTCTCGTACGGGACGACCTGCCCGGCGACCTGGTCCACGCCATCACCGACACCATTTTCACGCACACCGGCACGATCATCTCCGCCAGCCGCGACGACACCGAGGCCGTTCCCGAAGCGTGGCAGATCAACGTGCGCACCGGGATCTCCACCGCGTCGATCCCCCTCCACCCGGGCGCGGCGGCCTGGTTCCGCGACCGCAAACGCTGACCCGAGCCGGGGACGGACCCCGCGGGCCGTCAGACCCGTGACGGAGCCGAGGGTCCTCAGACCCGTGACGGCGTCCGGGGTTTCAGGCCCATGATGAAGCCGCAGGGCCTCAGACCCGTGACGGAGCCGAGGGTTCTCAGACCTGTGACGGAGCCGGGTCGCCCGACGACGACTCCACTCGTGGAACGACCGGCAACGTGACCACCGCCGCGAATCCGTACCCGGACCCGTCAGGACGAGGCAGCCCCTCCTCCAGCCGCAGCTCGCCCCCGGCCGCCCCGACCAGGTCGGCGCAGATCGCGAGTCCCAGGCCGGTCCCGGACACGTTCTGGTGCCGGGGCGACCGCCAGAACCGCCGGAGCGCCTGGGCCCGCTCGGACGCGTCGATCCCCTGGCCGTCGTCGCGGACGGTGATCGTGACCACGCCCCCGGCCGAGGAGGCGTCACCGTTCCCGGCACCCGCGCCACCGGGGACGGCACCCGCGCCACCGGGGACGGCACCCGCGCCACCGGGGACGGCACCCGCGCCACCGGGGACGTTCCGAGCGGCGCCCGAGTCACCGGGAGCGCCCCGGATGGCACCCGCCTCACCCGGGACACCCCGAACGGCGCCCGCACCACCCGGAACGCCCCGAACGGCACCCGTGTCACCGGAAACGACCTGGGCGGTCACCTCCACCACCCGCGCGTCCGACAGCCGTAGCGCGTTGCTGATCAGCTCGTCCAGGATGCTGCCCAGCCCTCCCGTCGGCTCCAGCAGCCGTAGTCCCGGCGGCACGTCGACCGTCAGCGTCTGCCCCGCCGTCGCCGTCAGCGCCCGCCACCGGTTCACCCGGGTCACCAGCACCGCGTCGAGGTCCACCGGCGACGCCGTCCGTATGCTCTCCATCCGCGCGCTGGCCTGCAGCGAGTTCAGCAACCGCTGCATCGCCTTCAGCTCGTCGACGGCGACGTCGTACACCTGCCGCCCGTTGCCCGCCTCGCGCAGGTGCGGTTCCAGGCTCTCCACGGCGAGCCGGAGGCTGGTCAGCGGATTGCGCAACTGGTGCGACGCGTCGGACACGAACGCCCGCTGCCGCTGCACGGCGTTCTCGACCGCGTCCATCATGGTGTTGAACGACTCCGCCAGCCGCCGCAGCTCGACCGGGCCCGCCTCGGCGTCCGCCCGGATCGTGAGGTCGCCCTGCGAGATCCGCGAGCTCGCCGCGTCCAGTTCCCGTACCGGCCGCAGCACCCACGCCGACACCGGCCAGGCGACGGCGACCAGCGCGATCAGCGGCAGCAGCCCGAGCCCGGCGAGCTGGGCCCATCGCACGAGGATGCGGTAGCGCGTCCTCGACAGGTCGGAGATCGTCACGACGGCGCCGACGACCTCGCTGTCGCGGCCCACCGGCTCCGCGACCACGAGCGCGGAGTCGTCCCACGGCGCCCACTCCCAGGACGGCTCCGACCTCGCCCCGGCCAGCGCGGCGGTCACGATCCTGGGCAGCGCAGGTTCGGCCCGCGCCGCCTCCTGGTACGCGCCGGCCGGTCCGAGCAGCGCCGTGCCCGACGTGTCGATCACCGCGGCCGGGATGCCGTACAGCTCGTGGTAGCGCACCAGCTCCTGGCGGAGCGCCTCGATCCGCCCGGTCGACATCGCGGTCTCGGCCAGCGACGCGAACCGGCCGACGTCGTTGAGCCGATCGACGTAGGTCTCCTGCATCTCCCGTTCGGCCACGGTGACGCTGAGCGGCACCCCGAGCGCCGCGACGAGCAGCACCGCGAGGGGCACCAGGACGAAGAGCAGGCGATGGTGCACGCGTCAGCCGATCAGCTCCGGCTGGTCGGCCAGGAGCCGATAGCCGACCCCGTGGATCGTCCGGATGAGCACGGCCGGTCCGACCTTGTGCCGCAGCGCCGCGATGTGGGTGTCCAGGGTGCGGCTTGAGGACTCCCAGGTCGCGCCCCAGATCTGGTCGAGGATGACGTCGCGGCTCACCACGTTCGGCGCCCGCCGGGCCAGCAGCAGGAGCAGCTCGAACTCCTTGCGGGTGAGCGTCACGGGCGCGCCTCCGACGGTGACCTCGCGGGTGCCGACGCCGATCCGCATCGGGCCGAGGACGAGCGGCTCGTCCGGGTGGCTCAGGGCGCGGGCCACCCGGGTACGCCGCAGGACGGCGTCGATCCTGGCCAGCAGCTCCGGGATGCCGAACGGTTTCACGATGTAGTCGTCCGCTCCGGCGCGCAGGCCACGGACCCGCTCGTGCTCCTCGGAGCGCGCCGTCACGGCGATGACGGCGGTCTCCGGGCGGTCGCGCAGCCTGCGGATCACGTCGAGCCCGTCGCCGTCGGGCAGGCCCAGGTCGACGAGGACCACGTCGGACGGGGCGGCCCGCACGGCCTCCGCGGCGGTGGCGATGCGGTGGACCTCGAAGCCCGCCTGGGCCAGGACGGTAACCAGACCCCGCGCCACGCGGTCGTCATCCTCGATGATGGTGATCCGCATACCGGCGGATTGTACGGCCGTATCGGCATTTGCGTTAGTCCCTCACTTTTTTGGATTTCTCTGACATCCAGCGCATTCTTGGGATTTCTCTGACACTATTCGCGTCCCCTTCAGCCGAGACTGAGGCCGCGCACTCAGCGACAAACGCGTGCGTGCTGAGGAGGAGGCCGCGATATGAGAACGACCAGCAGGTACCGAGCCGTTGTGCGGATGATTGTCGGGATCGGCGTCGTCTCGCTTGTCGCCGCCTGCTCCGGTAACGGGGGCGCCCCCGGCGGAGGCGCCACTGGCGCGAGCGCCGCCGGGGGCTACCCGGACCAGAACATCACGTTCGTCGTGCCGTTCAGCGCGGGCGGCCCGACGGACACCGTCACCCGCATGATCGCCGAGCCGATGGCCGCCAAGCTCGGCGCCAAGGTCGTCGTCCAGAACGCCGAGGGCGCGGGCGGCACGGTCGGCGCCGGTGAGGTCGCGCGGGCCGACCCCGACGGCTACACCGTGCTCATGCACCACATCGGCATGTCGACGGCGCCCGCCCTGTACAAGGAGCTGGGCTACAAGCCGCTGGAGAACTTCGAGATGGTCGGCCTCGTCACCGAGGTGCCGATGACGATCGTCGCCCGCAAGGACTTCGAGCCCAAGACGCTCCAGGACCTCGTGACCTACGTGAAGGCGAACGCCGGCAAGGTCACGCTGGCCAACGCCGGTATCGGCGCCGCGTCCCACCTGTGCGGCCTGCTGTTCCAGACCGCCACCGGGGTCAAGCTCCAGGAGGTCCCGTACGAGGGCACCGGCCCCGCGCTGACCGACCTCGTCGGCGGCCAGGTCGACTTCATGTGCGACCAGACGACCAACACCAGCGGCCAGATCTCCGCGGGCGAGGTGAAGGCGTACGCGGTCACCACGCCGGAGCGGGTGAAGAACCTGCCCGACCTGCCCACCACGGCCGAGGCCGGGCTGCCCGGACTCCAGGTCAGCGTGTGGCACGGTCTCTACGTGCCGAAGGGCACGCCGCCGGAGGTCGTCCAGAAGCTGTCCGAGGCGCTGAAGACGGCACTCGCCGACCAGGGGGTCGTCGACCAGATGGCCAAGCTCGGCACCGCGCCGGTCCCGGCCGAGGACGCGACCCCGCAGGCGCTCAGGACCAAGCTCGAAGAGCAGCTCGCCACCTGGGCGAAGGTCATCGCCGACGCCGGCGTGAAGGCCTCCTGAGGTGGAGCGCCGCCGGTCCCTTCCGGACGTTCTCGCGGGGGCGGTCTTCGTCCTGATCGGTGGCGCGTTCGTGGTGGGGGCGCTCGGCTACGAGCTGGGCGCCCCGCTGCGGATGGGCCCCGGAGCCTTCCCGCTGCTGGTCGGCGCGATCGTGGCCGCCCTGGGCCTGGCGATCGTCGTCAAGGGGCTCGTCGCGGGGGAGGTGGTCTCGTTCGGGCCGATCCCCTGGCGCGCGGTCGCCCTCATCGTGATCGCGCTCCTGTTCTTCGGATTCACCGTCCGGGGCCTCGGATTCGTCCCGACGTCGGCGGTGACCGCCCTGCTCACCGCACTGGCCAGCTCGCGCGTACGGCTGCTCACGGCCGTCGCCGTGGCCGCCGGGCTCACCGTGGCCGGCACGCTCATCTTCGTCGTCGGGCTTCAGCTGCGAGTCCCGCTGTGGGGCCCCTGGCTGGGGTTCTGACGCGGCATCCGGATTGAGGCATGGAACTTTTCGACAACCTCGCCCTGGGCTTCTCGACCGCCCTCCTTCTCCAGAACGTCCTCTACTGCTTCGTGGGAGTGCTGCTCGGGAC
Organism: Streptosporangium sp. H13245; assembly: GCF_055690525.1. Classification (NCBI taxonomy): domain Bacteria; kingdom Bacillati; phylum Actinomycetota; class Actinomycetes; order Streptosporangiales; family Streptosporangiaceae; genus Streptosporangium; species Streptosporangium sp. H13245. The sequence continues at coordinate 28,789 of NZ_JBSZKT010000018.1, forward strand.
GGCGGTCGGGGTGCTGCCCGGCATCGGGCCGACGGCGACGGTGGCGATGCTGCTGCCGATCACCTTCAGCTTCGAGCCGGTGACGGCGCTGATCATGCTTGCCGGAATCTACTACGGCGCCCAGTACGGCGGCTCGACGACCGCCATCCTGATCAACCTGCCCGGCGAGTCGTCGGCGGCGGTCACCGCGCTGGACGGGCACGAGATGGCCAGGCAGGGCCGGGCCGGCGCGGCGCTGGCCGCCGCCGCGGTCGGGTCCTTCGTCGCGGGCACGCTGGCGACCGTCGCGCTCGCCGTCGCGGCCCCGCCGCTGGCCCGCGTCGCGTTGAGCTTCGGCCCGGCCGAGTACTTCTCGCTGGTGCTGCTCGGCCTGATCGTGTCGATCGCGCTGGCGCGCGGCACGGCGCTCAAGGCACTGGCGATGATCGCGCTCGGCGTCCTGCTCGGCACGGTCGGCCAGGACCTCTACACCGGTACGCCCAGGTTCGTGTTCGGCCAGCGCGAGCTGTACGGCGGCATCGACTTCGTGTCGGTCGCCGTCGGCATGTTCGGGATGGCCGAGATCCTGCGCAACCTGGAGAACGAGCGGACCCGCACGGCGATCGTCGGCAAGGTGAGGAACCTCTGGCCGACCCGCGAGGACCGGCGCCGGATCGTCGGCCCGATCCTGCGGGGTACCGGCCTCGGCGCCGCGCTCGGTCTCCTGCCCGGCGGCGGCCACGTGCTGGCCTCGTTCACCTCGTACGCGGTCGAGAAGCGGATCTCGAAGCGGCCGCAGGAGTTCGGGCGCGGCGCGATCGAGGGCGTCGCAGGTCCCGAGTCGGCGAACAACGCCGCCGCGCAGACGTCGTTCGTCCCGCTGCTCACCCTGGGCCTGCCCGCCCACCCGGTGATGGCCCTGATGGTCGGCGCGTTCATCGTCCACGGCATAACCCCCGGCCCGAACGTCATCACCGACGAGCCTGCGCTGTTCTGGGGCCTGATCGCGTCGATGTGGATCGGCAACGTGCTGCTCGTGCTGCTGAACCTGCCGCTGATCGGCCTGTGGGTGCGCATGTTGCGCATCCCGTACCAGGTGCTGTTCCCGATGATCATCCTGTTCGCCGCGATCGGCACCTACTCCCTGGAGTTCAACGCCTACGACGTCTACGCGATCGTGTTCTTCGGGATCCTGGGCTACGTCCTGATCAAGTGCGGCTGCGAACCGGCGCCGCTGCTGCTCGGCTTCGTCCTCGGCCCCCTGCTTGAGGAGAACCTGCGGAGGGCGCTCATCATCTCCCGCGGTGACGCGTCGGTCTTCCTGACCCGGCCGATCTCCGCGGTGCTCCTGGCCGTGGCCGTGGCGGCGCTCGTCGTCGCGGTCCTCCCGGCGATCCGCAGGCGCCGTGAGATCGTCTTCACCGAGGAGGATTAGTGACTTTCGAGCAATCTCGCCCCATTATGAAAGGCCCGATGAGAAAGAAAGCCGATAAATCTACCTGTTTAGTGGGTATTGCGCGTTCTGGTGGCGGATGCGAAGCTTCTAGCATGCCGACTGAGATCGCCCTGGCGAGACGGTTGCACGTCGACCTGATGCGAGCCGGTGCCGCCCGCTGTCTCACCGGCTGAGCGCGGCGGCGCTCCGGCGCCCGAGACCGTTCTCCCCTTCGAGCCGTACCGATCGCTCCCGTTCCCCGCGCTCGCGACGCCCACTGTCCTGCCCCCGAAGGAGCCGTATGTCCGCACGCCCGCATCGACGTAAGCTCGGCGCGATCCTGCTCGCCCTGGCCGGTGTCGCCGCGCTGACGGTGACCACCGCCAGTGTCCCGGCCGGTGCCCTGACCGTGACGGCCGCCGGTGCCCCGGCCGCGGCGGCTGTCAAGCCCAACGTGGTCGTCATCATGGTCGACGACATGAACGTCTCCGCCCTGCGGCACCTGCCCAACGTGCGGTCGCTGCTCGCCACGCCGGGCACCACCTTCGACAACAGCGTGGTCTCCTACTCGCTGTGCTGCCCGTCGCGCAGCACCTTCCTGACCGGGCAGTACGCGCACAACCACGGCGTACTGGGCAACCAGCTGCCGGACGGCGGGTACGAGAAGCTGCCCGCCGCGGAGACCCTGCCGGTCTGGCTGGGCCGGGCGGGGTACAACACCGCGCACATCGGCAAGTTCCTCAACGGCTACGGCCGCGCGCGTCCCACGGAGATCCCGCCGGGCTGGGCCGAGTGGTACGGCTCGGTGGACCCGAGCACCTACCGCATGTGGGGGTACACCCTCAACGAGAACGGCGTCCTGCGCACCTACGGCGCGGCCAACGTGGAGGATCCCGCGCTGTACCAGACCGACGTCTACGCCCGCAAAGCCGTCGACTACATCGAGCGCAAGGCACCGGCCGCCGAGCCGTTCTTCCTGTCCTTCGCACCGCTGGCGCCACACGGCGAGGGAGCCGCCAACGGGTCGGACCTGTCCCAGCGCAACCCCCGCCCCGCGCCCCGGCACCGCGGCGACCTGGAGAACGTGACGCTGCCCAAGCCTCCCAGCTACGACGAGGCGGACGTCTCCGACAAGCCCGCGGCCGTCCGCAACCGGCCCCGCATCACCCCCGCGAACGAGAACAAGATCGAGGACGTACGGCTCAAGGGACGCCTGGAGTCGCTGCTCGCCGTGGACGACGCGGTCGCCGACATCGTGGCGGCGCTGCAGGCGTCCGGCGAACTGGCCGACACGCTCATCGTGTTCACCTCCGACAACGGCTGGATGCAGGGCGAGCACCGGATCCAGAGCGGCAAGACGGTGCCCTACGAGGAGTCGATCCGGGTACCGCTGATCATCAGGGGACCCGGCCTGCCCGCGGGCAAGCACGTCAGCACGATCGCGGCCAACGTCGACCTCGCGCCGACGATCCTCGACGCCGCGGACGCGACCGCCGGGGTGACCGTCGACGGCCGCTCACTGCTGCCGATCGCCGTCGACACCGCGTCGCCCGCCCGTGGCATCGTGATCGAGACCGGCCCCAAGCAGAGCGGCCAGTGGTACGCCGGTCTGCGCGCCCCACGGTGGAAGTACGTCGAGCACTCGACCGGCGAACGAGAGCTGTACGACCTGCAGCAGGACCCGTACGAGCTCGTGAGCGTGCACAACGACCCGCGCTACGCCACCACGCGGCAGGCGCTGGCCAGTCGGCTCGCGACCCTGCGCACGTGTGCCGGTGACGTGTGCCGCCAGTGGACACCGGTGCCCGGACCGCAGCCCTGATCCGGACGACAGGGGCGACGGCCGCTCCGCGTGGTTTCGCCACGCGGAGCGGCCGTCGCCGCGTCGAGGAGGAACGCTCTTCGGGCGTGGGAACGGCACGGGTGCCGGGTGGTGGGTGCCGGGTGTTGAGGGAAGAACGGCGCGGGGAGCGGTACGGGTGCCGGGTGGAGAAGTCCTGGTACGGCGCCCGCCTTCGGCGGCACCGGTTCGGGGAACAGCGAGAGCAGGAACGGGTCGCGCGGGTCCCGTTCCCGCGACCGCGAGCCCCGCCATGCCCGCCGCCGCCAGCATCGAGCGCCGGTCGACGGAGGCACCTGCGATTTCTGCCATCTTCCATCCTCCAGGGTGAATAATGCGAGTTATCAATCGCTTTTTGGAAGATACAAGTCTTTGCTCGCATTTATCCAGAACGGCAGGCAGGCGCGACCCGCCCGCGGTGGAGCGCGCGGACGGCGTGATCGTGGAACGCGTACGGCCCCGGCCTACCGGGCGCCTGAGGCCGACCGGGTCATCCGTGACGCGGAGACGGGGTGCGCCGGGCGTAGGCGCGGGCGGCGCGGGCGCGGTCGCCGCAGCGGGTGGAGCACCAGTGGCGGCGGCCGTGACGCAGCAGGTAGCGGCCACAGGGGGTGGAACCGCAGGCGGTGAGGCGCCCGGCGTCGGGGCCGGTGAGGAGGTCGGCCGTGTTGGCCGCGAGGGTCGCGAGGGCGTGGTCGAGGATCTCGTCGACGGGGTGCGGGGCCGCGCGGTAGGGGCCGTTCTTCTCGTCCCAGCGCAACAGGGCGGCCGTGGGGACCCTGGTCAGCGCGTCGTTGACGGCGGCCAGGGCGGCGGGCGTAGCGGGAAGCCCGTCGACGCGGGCGGCGAACAGCGCCCCGAGGTGTTCGCGCATCGAGCGCAGCTGCGCCGTGCACATCTCCTGTATTCCCGCGTCGGCCGGAGCGAGGCCGCGTTCCGCGAGCCACCGGTTCGCCGCCTCGGGGGTGCCGAGGAGGTCGACGAACCGTCCGCCGGGCAGCGCGATGGCGCTGTTGACGAAGTCGAGGGCGAGATACCGCTCCGCTCCCGGCGCGGGCGGCGGCGCGGACTCGGCGGTCGGGGGCTCGCTCACGACCCTCATGGTACGGCTTGCATTCATCCGTGATGAACAACTAGCGTCACATCACGGATAGACAAGTATTCATCCGTGAGGAGTTCTCGTGGTCACCACCGATACAACCCGTGAGCAGGTTCCCGTCCGCGTCTTCGGCGGCCCGACCGCCCTCTTCGAGTACGGCGGGCTGCGGTTTCTCACCGACCCGACCTTCGACGCGCCCGGCGACTACCTGCGGGAGGGCCGCAAGATCCTGACCAAGACCGCGCCCTCCTCCGGCGGCCTCGCCGACCTCGGCCGCGTCGACGTGGTCCTGCTCTCCCATGACGAGCACCCCGACAACCTCGACGACTCCGGCCGGGCGCTGCTCGCCGACGTACCGCTCACCCTCACCACACCCGAGGGCGGGCAACGCCTGGGAGACGGGAGCAGGGGAGTGGCCGACTGGGAGTCGATCGAGCTGGACCGTCCCGGCGGCGGCACGGTCACCGTGACGGGCGTGCCCGCCGTCCACGGGCCCGGCACCCGCGAGGAGGTCGAACCGATCACCGGCCAGGTCGTCGGATTCGTCCTGACCGGGGAGGGCCTGCCCACGATCTACGTCAGCGGCGACAACGCCTCGCTCGACCCGGTGAAAGAGATAGCCGGACACTTCGGCCCGGTGGACACCGCCATCCTCTTCGCCGGGGCTCCCCGCTTCCCCGCCCTCTTCGACGGCGCGCCCATCGTCCTCGACAGCGCCGGGGCCGCCGAGGCCACCAGAATCCTCGACGCCCGCCGGGTGGTTCCCGTCCACTACGACAGTTGGGCCCACTTCACCGAGGGCCGCGACGAACTTCTGGCCGCCTTCACCGCCGCCGGGCTGGCCGACCGCCTGGACCTGGGCGACCGGGGCTGACCGGGGGATTCGGAGACGACTACCGGGGCCGTACATAGGGCGCGGGCACCGGCCCCAGCCCGCGCCCGCTCCGTCCCGCCCTTGTGTCACGGCGGGGCGGCTCCTCGGTTTCGCGGATTTCCAAAAATATTCGTACGGTGATGTCGAGAATCCGTGACCGGCTCCGTCCCCGGGGTGAAAGCGGCCGACATGGGCCACACCAGTACCGAGGAGAACCACAATGGCCAAGTACTTGCTGCTCAAGCACTACCGCGGCGCCCCGGCGGCGGTCAACGACGTGCCCATGGACCAGTGGACGCCGGAGGAGATCTCGGCCCACGTGCGGTACATGAGCGACTTCGCGGCCAGGCTTGAGGAGACCGGCGAGTTCGTCGACGGCCAGGCGCTCGCCCCCGAGGGGATGTTCGTCCGGTACGACGGCGAGGGACGCCCGCCGGTCACCGACGGCCCGTTCGCCGAGACCAAGGACCTCATCGCCGGTTGGATGGTGATCGACGTCGACAGCCGCGAGCGCGCCATCGAGCTGGCCGGTGAACTGTCGGCCGCCCCCGGGGCGGGCGGGAAGCCGATCCACGAGTGGCTTGAGGTGCGCCCGTTCCTGACCGCGGCGCCTAACGTCACGGAATGCCACTGAGATGAACGAGGCCCTCCTTCGGAGCCTCACACCGAGCGTGCTCGGGATCCTCGTCCGCCGCGGAGCCGACTTCGCGGCGGCCGAGGACGCCGTGCAGGACGCGCTGGTCGAGGCGATCCGTGTCTGGCCGGCCGACCCGCCTCGGGATCCGAAGGGCTGGCTGGTCACCATGGCCTGGCGCCGGTTCCTCGACGCGACCCGGGCGAACACCGCCCGCCGCCGACGTGAGAACCTCCTCGACGAGGAGCCGGCGCCCGGCCCCGCGCCCGCGGTGGACGACACACTCCACCTCTACTTCCTGTGCGCCCACCCGTCGCTGACGCCGTCGTCAGCGGTCGCGCTCACGTTGCGCGCCGTCGGCGGGCTGACCACCCGCCAGATCGCCCAGGCCTACCTGGTGCCCGAGGCGACCATGGCGCAGCGCATCAGCCGGGCCAAGCGCACCGTCTCCGGCGTGCGGTTCGACCAGCCCGGCGACGTCGCCACCGTGCTGCGCGTCCTCTACCTGGTCTTCAACGAGGGCTACTCCGGTGACGTCGACCTCGCCGCCGAGGCCATCCGGCTCACCCGGCGGCTCGCGGCCGCGTTCGACCACCCGGAGGTGGCGGGGCTGCTCGCCCTCATGCTGCTCCACCACGCCCGGCGCGCGGCCCGGACCGCGCCCGACGGTAGCCTGGTGCCGCTCGCCGAGCAGGACCGCGGCCGGTGGGACACCACGTCGATCGCCGAGGGTGTCAAGATCCTTCAGACGGCTCTCTCCCGCGACCGGCTTGGCGAGTTCCAGGCCCAGGCCGCCATCGCGGCACTCCACGCCGACGCGCCCACCGCCGAGGAGACCGACTGGGTGCAGATCGTCGAGTGGTACGACGAGCTCGCGCGCCTGACCGACAGCCCGGTCGTCCGGCTCAACCGCGCGGTGGCCGTCGGCGAGGCGGACGGACCGCGCGCCGGTCTGGCGGCGCTCGCGGCGCTGGACAGCTCACTGCCCCGCCACACCGCGGTGGCGGCGTACCTCCACGAACGCGATGGCGACCTGACGACGGCGGCCCGGCTGTACGCCGAGGCGGCCCGGAAGGCCCCCAACCTCGCCGAACGCGACCATCTGACACGCCAGGCCGCCCGGCTCAACACCGGCCGACGTCACTGAAGGGTCGCGCCCGGACCTTCCCCTCGGCACGCGGCGCGACTCCCCGGACCTTCTCCTTGGGCGCGCGGGGCAGCCCCGTGGCCGCGGAGCGGTCATCTCACAGTCGAGACCAGCCGCACGACGCGTTGTCGGGGGGAGCCGCGCATCGGCTGAACTGTCGGATGTGCCCGTTAGGGTCGCCGCCATGGCGATCTCCAACACCCCCCGCTACCCCTGGGGCGATCTTCTCCGGACCGTGAACGACGCGGCCCAGAAGTACTTCGCGGAGTACAGGGCCTCTCCGTCGGCACACCGGGCGGAGCCGGACGACGGATTCGGCCGTGCCGCCTGGCTCGGTACGCCGGGTGCCGGGGAGGCCGAGATCGCGCGACACGAGGAGCGTCTCGGCATCCGCCTGCCACCGAGCTACCGGGAGTTTCTCCAGTTCACCAATGGCTGGGACGAGTACAGCCACTCATGTCTTCGCCTGATGCCCCTGGCCGAAGTCGGCTGGACCCGTGACGTCGACCCGGAGCTCGCCGAGATCTGGGATCACGGAAAGAGCGATCCAGATCCGCGGGACCCGGGCGGCGCGGGACAGGAGTCCGTGTCCGGCAGCCTCTACGTCTCCGAATACATCGAGGGGCAGGTGTACCTGCTCAACCCGTACGTCATCGGGCCGGACGGCGAGTGGGAGGCATGGGACTTCGCGACCTGGCACCCAGGCGAGATCCGCCACAAATCGTTCTGGCACCTCATGGAACGCGAATTCCACAGATACCTATCAGGATCGTGACACGCCCTACTTTTAGGGCCTCCATGGCCCGGACACATGGCGTCGACCGCGACGGCCCCGAACCATGACGAAGCCGACAACACGGGCCCGATTCCACCGAGAGGCAGGGGCGGGTTACACCCGTGGCTGCCGTAACAGCCGACAATCTTCTGATCGTCAGGTGCTCCTTGGACACGAGGAGACGCCTTTCTCTCCCCCTACCGGCGGCGCCGGATACCTGACCAACGTAGGTTGATCACGTCGGATCGACGGGATATGAGGGCGGGCGTATGACGAAGTCGCTGGAGATCAAGCCCATCGGCACCGTTGTCGGTGGGCGTACCGAACCCACCGACGACCAGTGGAGTGGCACGGCGATCATCCGCCTGAACGCTGACTTCCCCGCCGAGGTCGTCCAGGGCCTGGAGGAGTTCTCCCACCTGCTGGTCGTCTGGCACTTCCACCGGGCCTCGCCCGAGGATGTCGCGCTGCACGCTCGCAGCCCGCGCAACAACCCCGCCTGGCCGACCACCGGCACGTTCGTCCACCGCAACCACCGCCGCCCCAACCAGCTCGCGCAGTCCTTCCCACGACTTCTGAAGATCGACGGCCTGGACCTGCACGTGACCGACCTCGACGCGATCGACGGCAGCCCCGTCTACGATCTGGCACCGTACTTCAGGGAGATGGGCCCGCGCGGCGAGGTACGCGAACCCGACTGGCCCGGCGAGATGCTCAAGGACTACTGGGACGACCCACAGAACTGAGCGTGGCTATGCGATGGTGTGGACCGACTTCATCGCGTCCATGAAGGTGGAGATGATCTAAGCGGTTCCCCAAGGGAGAGGGCGCAGGAGGAGGGAGGAGCAGGCACGGATAAGCGAACAGGCCCGAAATCAAATTAAGCATTCCGGTTACGCGGGACGTTCAGAGCCGTCCGTGCTTCCTGCATGAATTGGTCAATTAGGTCACGCCGCACCTCCAGTGCGTCTCGGATTTTTATTGTTATTTCTTGCGCGTCTTCAGGGCGGCTAGTCAGGTCGAATAGCGTAAGGCTCACCAGTTCGGCGTCCTTGAGTGTGAGCCTGTTAGTTGCTACTAAGAGCGCGTCGTCCGTCAAATGGTGAAGCTCGATTTCGCGCTTCGCGCGCCAGAGGCGGTCAAATGCCTGCAGCAGCTCGGCACGTTCATCCGTAGCGAGTGGCGGAATTGCCTCGTCAAGGTCTACTATTCGATCATCTGTTACTGCCTGCCCGGGCGGAGGGTCAGGCCGGTCCCGGATTATACAACGGTACAGTTCGTCGTCAGCCTGGACGAGTTTGAGGTATGAATCCCTTCGGTCCCGCTGCCAACGCCTCAGGTCGTCGCGCAGCCAGTTACCCCGCTCAAGTTGTGATTGCCGCCAGGCGCCAACAAGCACCCCGATCACAACGCCAGCAAGACCGACAACGGTTGGCACTAATTCTGTCAAAACGACAACCACCTCCGGGTCCTCGATAAGGAAGAGGGCGGTGCTCATCCAGAGTACACGAGGAGTGAAAAGCCGTACGGAAATTTGACAATCAGCGGAAGCCGAAGCGGCAGGTTACCGAGGCGATCTTAGAAGCCACCTAGATCAGCGCCCATCATCAGATCTACGACACTACTCGTCGCCTACTGCACTACTGATCAAGAAACGTGGGCGTGACAATCTTGTGCCCCGTTGATCGGGATCGGTTTCGCGGGTGGCAGCCTGGATGTATGAGGTATTCAGACAGAAAACGAGAACGACCTACCCCCGCCGCCATCAAGAGTCCCTAGCCTGCCGTAGCCGGTCCAGCGCGTCGTTGACCAGGCGGCCGAGGTTCCCAGTTCGTACGTCATCCGGCGACGGTCGTTGTCCTCCCAGGCCCTGATGGCCGCCCCGAGGTCACCCGTACCGGCGGTGATGATGATCTCTTGGCCGTTGACCCGCTTCGTGGCCGCGTCGCCCAGGATGACCCAGCCGTGCACGATCACGACCCCCGAACGGCCAGGATCAGGTCAACGACCTTCTCCGGCTGCCCCTGCCCGACGGTTTGAAGGTCGGCACCGTTGCGGATGGACACCAGGTAGCACCCCGAGCGCGGACCCACGGTCACCGTGATGTCGCGTCGGCCCTGAGGGCCGATCACCGCGAGTTCCGGCGGGTGCCGCTTCGTCCACGTCCGGGAGTCAGGTCGGTTGGGCCAGGTGGGGAGGTTTACATGGTTGCCGTAGAGTCTGAGGCTGATCGTGGTGTGGCGGTGGGCACGAATGCCATGCTCGATGAGAAGTCGGTGCACGACGGCCAGAGCCCTGTCCTGGCTTTCCACTGTGGCATTGGTGATCACCTCATCGCTGCGCTGGTTTTCGTTCTGCCCCTCTGTTTCGTCGTGCGTCACTCTCATAACACCCGCCTTTCCTTTCACAGGTGCGCGCTCTTTGGGGCCCTCATGGTTCCGGCCCGTTTCTGAGAGCACCAGCAGGGGCATCGCTTACAGCGATAGGAGTGCTAGGGGAAAGATCGCTCACAGCGATACGCTCACTCGGTGGATGTGCGGACTTTCCCGGAGGCCCTTAAAGCGATCATGGAGCAGCGGGGGTGGACCCAGACCGATCTCGCTCGCGAGCTGGGTGTTTCCCAGGCATGGGTTTCCGAGGTGTCCCGAGGTCAGAAGGACACCGGTATGGCCAAGGCCGTCAACTTACTGGCGCGCGTAGGCTGGGAAATACGCATATCGCCCAAAGTGGAGGAGTCCGTGGAACGCAGGGAATTTCTGGCAGCCGCCGCATCCGTTATCTTCGTCCCCTCTGCCAGCGCGAATCCGTACCAGGACGCCAAGTATGTGAAAACACTGGCCACGTCACTTGCTCGCAGCCGGTATGAGCTTGGCGGAATTCCCCTCATGTCGCGTGCGTCAAGCCACCTGCGGCACATTGACCGGGTATTGAAAGACGTCAGCGAGCGGCCCCTGCAAAAAGCGGTTTCCGAGCTCATGTACCAGGTCACCCTCGTCCTGTATGACGCCGGGAAACTCGCCCAAGCCGACCGCACCGGCGGAATCGCGCTCGACCTCGCACTCCGGGCCCAGGATTTCAAGAGCCAGGCCCGCGCGTACGACAGCCTGAGCCGGGTCGGTCTCTATCGAGGCGACCACGCCCGAGGGGTCACCTACGCCCAGCGAGGACTACAGGTCCCGGACATCACCGGTAGCCAGCGGGCGTCTTTGAACATGCGGCTTGGGCGTTCCCTGGCGCTCATACCGGAGCAGAAGGCGGCGTCCCGGGACGCGCTTGACCGCGCGCTCAATGTCGTAGGGCTTTCTCCCTTCGGAGAGGCCGCTTTGGCGGGTGACGTCGGCATAGGGCTGAGCCACCTTCGCGAGTACGGAGAAGCCGGAACACTGCTCAACGAGGCAGTCGGCGCGATCGGTCAATGGTCACCGCTTTTCCGGGCGCAATACCTGGGACGGCAGATACAAACGGCACTGAGGGCTTCCGACCCGTCTTTCGCGGCCGATCGGATGAACGAACTGGCGCGAGCGCTCCCGTTCGTCGCTTCGGCGAGAGTCAACAAACGGGTGCATGAGATACTTCGGGCGTCTCTCACATGGAACGCCACCCCGGAGGTACGGCAGGCGCGCGAACACCTGCAGTCCATGGTTTCCCCCGAAACCCCACCGCTCGCCACGTGACAACGGGCTCTTCCCTGGGGGCTGCGTCAATTCGCCCACGCCAGGGCTGTTCTTGAGGGTCGCAGGTCAATGATTCGAAATGAAGGGCCGCGCCCCTGGGTGCGTCTGAGGTCCCAGGGGCGCGGCTGTGTCAGTTCGACCGCGACCTTTTCGTGCCTACTTCTTCGGCACGTACAGCCGGACGTTGTCGATGCGGGCCTGGCCCTCACCGACGTTCGTGTACGGCTCACCGATGACGAAGTAGTCGGGGTAGGCCGAGCCGGCCGGCCACTGGTTGTCCCACGTCTTGGAGCCGAACGCGCCCTGCGCGGTGTGCGACGTGTTGAACTGGCCGTTGTACTCCCCGGCGTCCACGTTGTAGTGGAAGATCGGGACGTTCGCCCCGATCACGCCGGCGTCGTCGTCGATGAAGCCCCGGGTGAACCGGTAGGTCTGCTTGCCGACGTTCTTGAAGACGCCGCTCACCTCGAGCGTGTAACCCGCCTCGGTGCGCTCGATGGCGAACGTGTAGTCCTTGTGGGGCATCAGCTCGGGCTGCAGTTCCACGGCCGACTTCTGCACGCCGGAAACCGGCCGACGGTCGCAGCTCGTCACGAACGTCTGCGACTGACCGAGCGAACCCGTGAAGTAGAGCATGTTCACCGTGGTGCGGTTGCTCGTGTCCCAGGGGTACTTCTCACCGGTCAGCGAGTTGCAGACGTCGTAGCCGTTCGTGTTCCGGGACGGGGCCGGGCTGAACTGGTCCATGAGCACCTTGCGGTGCCAGTGGTACATCGCCAGGTTCCGGGGCATCGCCGGGAAGTCCAGGATCGACATGAAGTGGAACGCGTTGTACGCCTCGTTGCTGTCCTCCCGTACGGAGCGGGTGGCGCAGGGGTCGGCCGGGTCGATGTCGTTCGGGTTGCCGACCCAGGGGTAGAACGTCTTGCACTCCCCGAGGGTGTACCCGTTGTACTTGCCGTCGTAGAACAGCGAGCCGTTACGCAAGCCGCCGAAGTCGAGCGTCTTGAGGTCGTACTCGATGCGGTAGTACTTCGGCAGCGGCTCGGTGTTGCGGATGATCGCGCCACCTGTGTAGTGAGGCACGGCGATCTTGGCGACGGAGCCCACGGTCTCCAGCTTCTCCGTCTTGATCGACGGGCGTTCGGTGGTGTCGGTATAGCTGTCATCGACCCGCCCACCGCTCTCACGCGTGGAGAGGGACGCCGTGAGCCAGCCGTCCTTGCCGAACTCGGTCTCCTGCCGGTAGGTCCGCATGGTCGCCATCGACGCGTCGAACTCGGGACCGAGCTGAAGGCGGTAGAGGTCGCCGTTGTCGTCGTTGAAGTCGTCGACCGGCTCGCTGTAGTCGTCGAGCACCCACGGGCTGGCCTCGGTGCGGATCTTCTTGTTGAACGGCTCGTCATACTTGAGCCGCCAGCGGATGGGGGTGGGTTCCGGCTCGGGCTCGGCGGCCGCGCACGGCGGGGTCACGCCGTCGTCGTCCTGGATGATCGTCAACTTCACGCTGTGAAAGGTCACCCCGGCCGAGCCCGCCTCGACGCGGAAGTCGGCGCCGCCGTTCTCGCGGTTGGCGAACCGGGCGTCCATCAGCTCGAAGCCCGCCGTCTTCCACGTGTTCGACCCGGTGCGGTTCACCGAACCCGTCGAGCCGTACGCGCTGCTGGTCGAGTCGTACTGGACGCGGAACGTGGCCCCGCCCTCGTCGAAGTACTCGACCTGCAGGCACGCGACGAACGCGCCGTCGAAGGCGACCGCGTCGTCGACCTGGAAATACATGTGTTGCGCCGGTGCCGAGGTCTGCACGGTCTTGCGTGCGCTCAGCCCGCCAACCGTCACGGGTGCGGTCGTGCCGTCACCCTGCTCGATCTGGCGGAGACCGTTCTCCTCGTTGACCTCGCCCAAGACGATCGAGGCGCTGGGCTCGTCCGCGGCGGCGGCCGACGTCGCGGCGGTCGGCGTCGCGGCGAGGAGCAGAGACGCCCCCAGGGTGGCCACGCTCAGGGCCGCCACGGCCGAGCGACGTCTGCGATTGCGAGTTGTTGATCTCATTGCGCTTCCTTCTCCGTTGAGCAAGGCGTTCGTTCGTGCCGCTCCGGGCCTCGGGGCCGCGCGTGAGGCGCGGCCCCCGTCACGGGTGCCGTTGTGCGTTGGTTCGGTTCACTCGTCGGTCGCGCTCGTGCGCGGTAGCTCCTTCCCGCCGCCATCGGTGAGCACGAGCGTCGCGGTCGCACCGGACTCGACAGGTGCCGAGAGTTCGTGCGAGACGTACGCGTCACCCGTGAGTCGCACTCGTCAGCGTGCTTCCGGTCGAGTCGTCGACCAGGGCGGCCGTCACGTCCTGGCCGATGAGAGTCGTGAACACGTTGGCCGTGACCGACACACCTTCGCCGCCGTGGGCGAACCCGACGTGCGCGGTGGCGTTGGTGACGTCGGCGAGCCGGTACCGGCCGCCGCCGTCTTTCTCCAGGACGCCGAGCTCAGGCAGGGACGCGGCGTAGACCGCGACATGGGACGCGGCTGCCAGGTCGTACGGGCTCGCACCCGCCGTGCCGGCGGACGCCACCGTCTCCAGCGGCTCGAACGCCTTGGTCGTACTCGACGACTTTCTCGTCGTCGGCATTTCTGTCGTCGCCATTCGAATAACTCGAATCCTCTTCGATTTGGTACTGACCACAGCCTTGATAAATGCGAGACCCTTTGTCAAGGGTTTCGATTCGTGGACTTTCCTGGCTGGTCGGCGGATTCCTCACCGGCATTCGAGCATGTCGAATCGGCGGTTCATCTCGACACCGGCGCGGGCCGTCGACGGTCGCGGCCACGGTGATGGGTACCGCGGCGACTGGTGACGCCGCTTGTCGCGGGGGGAGACAGACTCCCGCCGCACGTCGGGCGCGAGCCCGGTCACCGGCAGGGGTGTTCGAAGGACGTCAGGCGCACGCCTGCTCGTGCCAACCCTGAGGTCCACGCGGTGAACCTGGCCACCGGCCGCGTTGTCAATGGCCAGTCGCCAAGTGAATCAGAACAACTTGAGGAGGGCCTTGTATTAATTGTGGAAAGGCTTCCAGATCGTTGTAGAGCGGGATTTCCCCGATATCGTCCGCGTGGCAATTCGGCAGAATCCTTCGGAGGTCGCGGAGACGTGGCGAAAGGCGGCCTCAACCGAACCGCCGGAGTGGATGACGCAGTGATCATCTTGGCGCGGAGGGTGGGCCCGTCCACCAAGCAAGCGAAAGCCTTCTCTAACCGGGGCTTTCGTGATCGCGAGCTTCAAATGATCGCCCGATACGGTTTATTCGGAAACCACAGCCGAAGGTCGGATCGTCAACGGTCCCACCGAGATCGAGACCTTGTTGACCCAGCTCGACGCGCTACGGGCTCGCGCCCTGCCGTAGTCCGCCTCGGTGGCCTTGATGGAGAAAGCGATCGAATCACGGACCTGACGGACGCCCTGTGGTTCAAGAGCAGCGGCGGCGACCGCGTCTCTGCCGGGGGGTGGGGGCGGGTTATGCTCGTGGCGCGGTTGGTTCTCCCGGCGCTGGGTTGGTGTCGGGAGTCGTAAGAGGGAACCCGGTGTGATTCCGGGACTGCCCCGCAGCGGTGAGTGGGAACGAACGCCGTCATCGGCACTGGGTGTGTGTCACCTGGGAAGCGACGGTCAGTAGGAGTTGAGCATGATGCCCGCGAGTCCGAAGACCTGCCAGCCGCCCGTGTGCCGTCCGGTGCGCGGTGATCCGTGGCCTCGTGGGAGGGCCTGGGATGCGTCTTTCCCGTTTCCTCCGCGTGGCCGTGGGTCGGCATGGCATGAGCCGAGGGAAGGACGCCATGAGTCAGGTCACCACGACCATTTTGGGGTACCCGCGTATCGGGGGCCGTCGCGAGTTGAAGCGGGCGACGGAGGATTACTGGGCCGGGCGGGTCGACGCCGCGGGTCTTCAGGAGGCGGCGGCCGGTCTGCGGGAGCGGACGTGGCGGGAGCTGTCGGGGGCGGGGCTGGACGCGGTGCCGTCCAACACCTTCTCCCTGTACGACCAGGTGCTGGACACCATCGCGCTGGTGGGCGCGGTTCCCGAGCGGTTTTCCGGGGCCGCCGATCCGTACTTCGCGATGGCCCGGGGCGCCGAGGGGGTGGCGCCGCTGGAGATGACCAAGTGGTTCGACACCAACTACCACTACCTGGTCCCGGAGCTGGGCCCCGGCACCCGGTTCCGGCTCGGCTGGAGCAAGCCGCTGACCGAGTACGCCGAGGCGCGGCGGCTGGGCGTCGAGACCCGGCCGGTGCTGGTCGGGCCGCTGTCGTTCCTGCTGCTTGCCAAGTCCACCGCGCCCGGCTTCGCGCCGCTGCGGCTGCTGGACAGCCTGCTGGAGACCTACGCCGAGCTGCTGGAACGGATGGCAGCGGCGGGGGTGACCGAGGTGCAGCTGGACGAGCCGGTGCTGGCCGCCGACCGTACGGACGAGGAACTGGCCGCGCTGCGCCGGGCCTACGAGCGGCTGGGCGCGCTCAGCAGTCGGCCGAGGCTGCTGGTGGCCACCTACTTCGGCGAGATCGGGCCCGCGCTGGAGATCCTGGCCCGCGGCCCGGTCGAGGCCGTCGGCCTGGACTTCGTCTCGGCGCCCGGCAACCTGGAGGCGCTGGCCGCCGTCGGCGGGCTGCCCGGCAAGACCCTCGTCGCCGGGGTCGTCGACGGCCGCAACGTCTGGCGTACCGACATCGCGAAGGCGCTGGGGACCTGCGCCGCGCTGCTCGGCCTGTGCGACCGGCTGGTGGTGAGCACCTCCTGCTCGCTGCTGCACGTCCCGCTCGACCTGGACGCCGAGACCTCGCTGGACCCGAGGCTGCGCGAGCGGCTCGCCTTCGCCAGGCAGAAGGTCGACGAGGTCGTACGGATCGGCAGGGCGCTGAACGGCGAGGAGGTCGTCGCGGGGGAGCGGAGCGCGGAGCGGTTCCTCAACCCCCGGGTGCGGGCCAGGCTGGACGCCCTGGGCAGTGGCACCCCGCGCGCCCCGCACGCCGAGCGGCTCGCCGTGCAGAACGCCGACCTGGGCCTGCCGCCGCTGGCCACCACCACCATCGGCTCCTTCCCGCAGACCGGCGAGGTGCGCCAGGCCCGCGCCGCCATGCGCTCGGGCGAGATCGACAGGGCCGGGTACGAGCGCAGGATGGAGGCCGAGATCGACCGCGTCATCGCGCTGCAGGAGGACATCGGCCTGGACGTGCTGGTGCACGGCGAACCCGAGCGCAACGACATGGTCCAGTACTTCGCCGAGACGCTGGAGGGCTACGCCGCCACCGAGCACGGCTGGGTGCAGTCGTACGGCAGCCGCTACGTCCGCCCGCCGATCCTGTTCGGTGACGTCTCCCGTCCCGAGCCGATGACGGTGCGCTGGGCCTCCTACGCGCAGTCGCGGACGAAGAAGCCGGTCAAGGGCATGCTGACCGGACCGGTCACCATGCTGGCCTGGTCCTTCGTCCGCGACGACCAGCCGCTGGGCGAGACCGCCCGGCAGGTGGCGCTGGCCCTGCGCGACGAGACCCGCGACCTTGAGGCGGCGGGCATCAGGATCATCCAGGTCGACGAGCCCGCGCTGCGCGAGTTGCTGCCGCTGCGTCGGGCCGACCGCCAGGCCTACCTGAAGTGGGCGGTCGACGCGTTCCGGCTGGCGACCAGCGGGGTGGCCGACAGCACGCAGATCCACACCCACATGTGCTACTCGGAGTTCGGGGAGATCATCGGTGCGATCGGCGACCTGGACGCCGACGTGACCAGCGTCGAGGCGGCCCGTTCCCGGATGGAACTCCTGGACGACCTGCGCGCCTTCGGCTACGCGCGCGGCATCGGGCCCGGCGTGTGGGACATCCACTCGCCCAGGGTGCCCTCGGCGGGGGAGATCGAGGCGGCCCTGCGTACGGCCGTGACCTCGGTGGATCCCGCCCTGCTCTGGGTCAACCCCGACTGCGGCCTGAAGACCCGAGGCTATCCGGAGACGGAGGCCAGCCTCAGGAACATGGTCGAGGCGGCCCTGCGCGTCCGGGCGGAAACGGTCTAGCGGTCATCGTGTCCGCGGGGGTGTGACCGCTCGGGTCACACCCCCGCTTCGCCGTCACGCCACGCCTGAGCGGTACGGATGCCCGTCCGGGGAGAGTGTCCCGCGCACACTGGGACTGGTCCGTTGGAACAGGTCGGGGCCGCGCCGTGCCGTGGGCTCTCGCTGATCGGTGTGGAGTGGTTTCTATGAGCTTGTCCAGGCGTGAGATGGTCGCCGGGCTGGGGGCGCTGGCCGCCTCCCCTTCCCCTTCCCCTCCACCGGGCCCTCGGCCGCTCGCCGCTCCCGCCGGTGTCACCCCCGAACGGCTCGCCGAGGACGAGGGCTTCTGGAACGGGGTGGCGCGGGAGTACCGGGTCACCAAGGACTTCGTCAACCTGGAGAACGGCTACTACGGGATCATGCCCGAGCCGGTGCGCCGCGCCTACCACCGCGACACCGACCACCTCAACGAGCTGAACTCGTACCTGCTGCGCACCACCTACAAGGACCGGGCCGACCAGGTCAGGCAGCGGATCGCGACCATGCTCGGGGTCTCCGTCAAGGAGATCGCCCTCACCCGGGGCGGCACCGAGGCCCTGCAACTGCTGATCTCCGGCTACCGGCGGCTGCGGCCCGGCGACTCGGTGTTGTACGCCGACCTGGACTACCACAGCGGGCAGTACGCCATGAACTGGCTGAGCGACCGGCGCGGCGTCCGGGTGGAGAAACTGGTCATCCCCGAGCCGGCGACCCGCCAGGCGGTGCTGGACGCCTACGCCAGGGCGTTCGCGCAGCACCCGAAGGTCAGGCTGCTGCTGCTCAGCCACATGAACAACCGCACCGGGCTGGTGGTCCCCGTACGGGAGATCGTGGCGATGGCCCGCGAGCGGGGCATCGACGTGATCGTCGACTCCGCCCACTCCTGGGGGCACCTGGACTTCACCGTGGACGACCTGGGCGCCGACTTCGCCGCGTTCTCCCTGCACAAGTGGATGGGGGTGCCGCTGGGGGCGGGCTTCCTCTACATCCGGGAGAACCGCCTGGCCGACGTCGACGTCGCCTTCCGCGACGAGACCTTCCCGCGCGACGACATCCGCTCGCGGGTGCACAGCGGCACCCTCAACGTGGCCCCCGTCCTGACGGCCGGTACCGCCCTGGACTTCCACGACGCCCTCGGCGCCGCCGCCAAGCAGGCGAGGCTGCGCTTCCTGCGCGACCGCTGGGTGGGCCAGGTGCTCGACATCGGCAACCTGGAGATCCTCACCCCCGAGGAGCCCGCCATGTACGGCACCATCACCGCGTTCCGGATCACCGGCCGTACGTCGGAGGCCGAGAACGTCGCGATCACCACGGACCTGATGAAGCGGTACCGGATCTTCACGGTACGCCGTGGCGGGCCGGTCGGGGGCGACTGCGTGCGGGTGACACCGGCGCTCTTCACCACCCGCGACGACGTCGACCTGCTGGCGGTGGCGGTACGGGACATCGCGCGGCGGATGCGCGCCTGAACGGGCGGGGTGCCCGGAGGGGGCCGTGCCCGCCCGGACGCGTGCCCAGGCGAAGAGGGGCCCGAAGGGATCCGCGCCCGGACGAGGGCGCGTCCGCCCGGACGCGTTCCCGGATGAAGTGGGTGTTCTAAGGGATCCGTGCCGGGACGGGACGGGAGGGGTGTCCGAGCGGATCCGACCGGGACGGGGCAAGGCCGGATGTCTGACGGGCTTCCGAATCTTCCGTGACTCAAATATTTACTGTTAGGAAAGTTTCTTTTATATTTGAGTCATCCCCCCAGCGAAGGAGCAGGATATGCGCAGAACGGTCACCTTCCTCGCGACGGCGATCATCGCCATCGCCTCGACCGTGTTCATCGCGTCACCGGCCAACGCGCACGGCTACATCTCGTCGCCGCCGAGCCGTCAGGCCATGTGCGCCCAGGGCCGGGTCACCGGCTGCGGCGACATCATCTACGAGCCCCAGAGTGTGGAAGGTCCCAAGGGCCTGAAGAACTGCCACGGCAACGTCGGCCGCTTCTCGCAGCTCAGCAACGAGAGCAAGGGCTGGCCTGCGACGAGCGTGGGCAACTCGGTCACCTTCAACTGGGTGCTGACCGCCCGCCACGCCACCAGCACGTGGGAGTACTTCATCGGCAACACCCGCATCGCCGTGTTCAACGACGGCGGCAGGCAGCCCGGTGCCACCGTCTCGCACAATGTGAACCTGGGTGGCAGGACCGGCCGTCTGAAGGTCCTCGCCGTCTGGAACATCGCCGACACCGCCAACGCCTTCTACTCCTGCGTCGACCTGCAGCGCTAACCCGCTGATCTTCTGACCCTCCGCCTCTCCACCCTTCTGACCTTCAGGCCCGATCGGATCCGGTGAATCCGGCCGGGTCTGATCGGGTCTGATGGGAGAGGCGCGACCCGGCAGACCCGAACCGCTCCCGTACCCTCCACGGCCCGACGGCGCACCCCGCCGTCTCCGGCCCGGCGGGCGCGGGGGCGGTTTTGTCGTTCCGTCACCTTTCGGGGCCCGTCCCTCTCCGGGTGATTCGAAGGACGCCCGAAGAGGGTCACCAAGGGCGACCATGCTGTCACGGAAAAGGATCTACCTTGAATGGGATCCGGAATGGTGGGCGCGACGTCGTGGACATAGCAGCTCAAACTGTGCAACGCGACTTTTC
Source organism: Streptosporangium sp. H13245 (assembly GCF_055690525.1). NCBI lineage: Bacteria > Bacillati > Actinomycetota > Actinomycetes > Streptosporangiales > Streptosporangiaceae > Streptosporangium > Streptosporangium sp. H13245. The sequence goes on from NZ_JBSZKT010000018.1 coordinate 48,953, forward strand.
GTATGCGCTTTAATTGCCGGAACCTCGGTGATTCAACTCAGGGTCAATGGGGAACAGATATCGTGCGTCCAGGGTTCCCGGCGCCCGTCGGGGCAGGGGTCGGCACTGCAGGAGTGGTCGGTGGCTCGTCGCACAAAAAGAATCACCGATGTCACCACGGTGATTCTGGTGGTTTTCGGAATTCTGATCGGACTTCCGGTGCGAATGGTCGAAGAATATCTGCCGGACACGGTTGTCGCGCACAGGATCGAATGGGTTGTTGTTTTCGGATTAACCGCCGTCCTTGTCGTCCTGCTGACCTGGCTGACGCCGAAACTGATGCGGTCGCGTGCGCGCGGAGGGCTCTTCCTGGTGCCCGACAGGCAGGCGGGGTGGGTCAGGAGGACCGAGCTGGACGACGTGGTCTCCACCCTGACGATGAGAGGCTCGGGCACGGTCGGCCTGACCACCGGTCTCGCCGGGGCGGGCGGGTTCGGCAAGACCTCCCTGGCCGTGGAGGCGTGTCACAGCGACGAGGTGCGGAAACGGTTCGGCGGCGGCGTCATCTGGGTCACCGTGGGCCGCGACCGCGCCGGTGCCGACATCGCGGCGCTCGCCAACGACGTCACGGAGGCCGTGCTGGGCGTCCGGCCGGAGTTCTCCAGCCCCGAGCAGGCCGGTCACCGGATGGCCGAGGCCCTGGCGGAGCGGGGCCACGTGCTGCTCGTCGTCGACGACGTGTGGAGCCTCAAGCAGCTGAGGCCCTTCCTGTCCGCGGCCGTGAGGTCCCGGGTGCTGGTGACGACCCGGCTGCCCAGGGCACTGCCCCCGAAGGCGATCGCGATGATCGTCGACGAGATGGCGCCGAGGGTGGCCGTCCAGGTGCTGAGCCGGGGGCTGCCGCCGATGAACCCCGGCGTCGTCAGCGACCTGGTGGGGCTGACGGGGAGGTGGCCGCTGCTGCTGTCCCTCGTCAACGCGCGGCTGCGCGACGAGCACGGCGCGGGGACGAACGCCGACGTCGCCGCCCGCCGGGCGGTCGAGCGGCTCGGCCGGACCGTCCCCGCCGTCCTGGACGTCACCGTCGCCCCCCAGCGGGAGACCGCGGTGCTCGCCACCGTGGAACACGGCCTCGAAGCCCTCGGCGCGTTCGACCGCGCCCGCTTCCTGGAGCTGGGCGTCTTCCCCGAGGACGTCGAGATACCGGCCGCCGTCGTCGAGCTGCTCTGGCGCGGCACCGCGGGCCTCACGTCCAAGCAGACCGAACGGCTCTGCGGACGGCTTCAGGACCTCGCGCTGATCGGCAGGCGCCACGCGGAGGGGGCGGCGCCGTCGATCACGATCCACGACGTCGTCCGTTCCGCCGTCCGCTCGGAGGACGGCCTGGGAAGGGAGCGCGCCGAGGCCGCCAACCGCGACCTCCTCGACGAGGCCAGGAGCCTGATACCCGACGACGACCTCACGGCGGACGCCGAATGGTGGCGGCTGCCCCAGACCGTGCCCTACCTCTGGGACCACCTGCTGTTCCATCTCTCCGAGGCGAGGAGATACCGGGAGCTCGAATCGCTCCTGCACGACGTGCGGTGGTTCGTCACCCGCGTACGCGCGTTCGGGGTGGCCGCGGCGGAGTCGGATCTGGCGCTGTCGACCTCCCGTTCCGTCGCCGGGGTCCGGCGGCTGATCGCCCGCAGCGCCCACCTGCTCACCCCCTTCGAGTCCGACGCCGTCTCCACGGCGAACCTGCTGGCCCGCCTCTACGCGTTCCCGCCGATGCGGGCGTCGGTCGAGCGCTACAGCCAGGAGAACGAGACCGTCTTCCTGAGAGCCCGTTGGCCGCTGCCCGACGACGGCGCCACCTGCCTCCTGCGGACCCTGACCTCGGCGACGAGACGGCTCGACGGGGTGTCGGTCACCCCGGACGGATCGCGGTTCGTCGTGCACGCCCGCGACGGCGGCGCGCAGGTCTGGAAGGTCGACGGCACCACCCGGACGACGCTGGCCACCCACGGCAGGCCGGTGCACGAGGTCGTCGTCGCGCCGGACGGCTCGTGGCTGGTGACGCGTTCCGGGAGCAGGCGCGTGCAGATCTGGGGGATCGGCGGCACCGAGCGGGCCGTCCTGCGGAACGGGATCGGCAAACTCGCCGGGATGGCGGTCGCACCGGACGGCTCGTGGCTGGCCACCTTCTCCACGAGCGGAAGGGCCTGCCTCTGGAATCCGGACGGGAGCAGGCGCGCCGTCCTGCGGAGAGGGATGGGAAAGTTCGCCGGGATGGTGGCCGCGCCCGACGGCTCGTGGCTGGCCACCCTCTCCGCGACGGGCGGGGTCGGCCTGTGGAGCCCCGGCGGGAGGAGACACCTGATCCTCCGGAGCCAGGTCAGGGTGAGAACCAAGCCGCGGCGGCTGAAGGACGTCCTGAGGATGCGCGGCTGGAGCCAGGAGGACGAGAAGGTCGTCGGCAGGAGCAGGCCGATCGGCAAGGTTTCCAAGATCGCCGTCTCCCCAGACGCCTCCTGGCTGGCGACCCTGTCCGGAGACGGGAGCGTGCGCCTGTGGGGGGCCGACGGCGTCGAGCGGGCCGTCCTGACGGGGCACACCGGGACGGGGGCGGGCATGCGGATCTCTCCCGACGGCTCGTGGCTCGCCACCTGGGCGCCCACCGGTCCCGTACGCCTGTGGGAGGCCGACGGCAGGCAGCGGGCCGTCCTGACGGGGGACACGGGGGCGGTGCGTCAGGTGGTGATCGCTCCGGATGGCAGTTGGCTGGCGACGCTTTCCGGTGATCGGAGTGTGCGGTTGTGGGAGGCCGACGGTGGTGAGCGGGCCGCGCTGACGGGGCACGCGGGGATGGTCCGTCAGGTGGTGATCGCCCCGGACGGGAGCTGGCTGGCGACGCTTTCCGGTGATCGGAGTGTGCGGTTGTGGGAGGCCGACGGTGGTGAGCGGGCCGCGCTGACGGGGCACGCGGGGACGATTCGTCAGGTGGTGATCGCCCCCGACAGCGGCTGGCTCGCCGCCTGCTCCGACGAGGGCACGATCCGGATCTGGCAGTCGGAGCGCGCCGCCCGGCAGGGCCGCAGGGGCCGGACCGGGACGGTCCGCCGGGTGACGATCTCCCCCGAGGGAAGCTGGATCGCCACCCACTCCGGTGACGGGTCGGTGAAACTCTGGAACGAGGACAGGATCGAGGGGGCGACCCTCACCGTTCCCCTGGAGAACGGTCACCGTGGCGCGGTCTCACCGGACAAGACGTGGCTCGCCGTCTGGTCCGGCGACCACGTCGTCCGGATACGCGGAGCCGGTGGCCGCAGGCGGGCCATCCCGACCGGACACGCGGGACGCCTGCGGGGAGTGGCGATCGCTCCCGACAGCACCTGGCTGGCCACCTGGTCGGCCGACCGGTCCGTACGGCTGTGGGGCGCGGGAGGCAGCAGGAGGGCGGTGCTCGCCGGTCACACCGGGCCGGTGCGCGAGGTGGTGATCGCTCCCGACAGCAGCTGGCTGGCCACCTGCTCGGAGGACGGCACCGCCCGCGTGTGGTGGGCCAACGGCACCGAGCGCGCCGTCCTGGTCGCGAACATCAGGGCGACGGCCCACCTTCTCATCTCCCCGGACGGCGGCTGGCTCGCCACCATGTCCATCTACGGGAAGATCCAGCTCTGGAAGCCGGACGGGCACCGGTACGCCGCCCTGAGGAGCAGGGTGGAGGCCATCGGTGAGATCACCGTGGCGCCGAACGGCAGGTGGTTCGCCATCTTCTCCGCCAACGGCACGGCCGGTCTGTGGGGGGCCGACGGGAAGGCGCGGGCCTCGCTCAAGGGGTGCCAGGGACCGGCCAGGGGAGTGGTGATCGCTCCCGACGGCACCTGGCTGGCCGCCTGCTTCGACGACGGTAGTGCTCGCGTCTGGTCGGCGGGCGGCACGGAACGGGCGAAGCTGTCCGGCGGCGAGGGAAGGATCCGCGGCGTGGCCATCTCCCCGGACAGCAACCTGCTCGCCACGTGCTCCGACGACGGCGCCATCCGGGTGTGGGACAGGTACGGCGACCCGTTCGCCGCCGGAGCCCGGGTCGAGGCGGGCCTCAACTGCCTGGCCTGGTTCCCCAGCGGTCTCGCCATCGCCGCCGGTGGCGACCAGGGCCTGTACGGGTTCGACCTCTACCCCCCGCCCGGACAGCCGGAACAGGGGCGATCAGGGGGTCATCGATAGTCCTCCGGGACGACGCCGTCGCTCTGGCGCTGGGTCGCGCTGTAGTAGCCGCCCCAGTCCGGCCGGGAGCCGTCGGCGTCGGTGAAGCCGTACTCCTTGACGAGCTGCCAGGTCGACAGCGACCGCCCGCTCCAGCGGTCCACCTTGGGGTCGGCGGCGAGCGCGGCCACCGCGCGGCCGAGGTAGACGGGTGTCTCCGACATCGCGAAGTAGGGGTCCTGCGCGATGCCGTCGCGCCAGGTGGCCTCGGTGACGCCGAAGTGGTCGAGCATCGCCTCCGACCGCAGGAACCCGGGCGTGATCGCGAGGGCGGTGACGCCGTACGGCCGCAGGTCACCCGCCTGCGCCCGCGCCATCCGGATGAGGGAGGCCTTGGCCAGGTCGTAGAAGAAGGTGCCCCGGTAGTCCTGCTCGTCGGTGCCGTCGGTGACCTCCACGACCAGGCCCCGGCGGCGGGTCACCATCAGCGGCAGCGCGTGCCAGCTGGTGATGATGTGCGTGTGCACCGCCTGCCGCTGCAGGTGCAGGCCGCCGTCGAGCGGCTGCTCCCACAGCGGCTTGTCCCATACCGTCAGCGGGTCGCCGCCCCAGACGTTGTTGACCAGGATGTCGAGCCTGCCGTCCTGCTCGCGGTCGATCCGCGCCACCAGCTCGCGGACCTGGTCGGTGTCCAGGTGGTCGGTGGGGACGGCGATGCCGTGACCACCGGCGACGGTCACCAGGTCGGCGGTCTCCTCTATGGTCTCGGGACGGTTCATCGGCGATCTCGCCGCAGCCGTGCTGCGGCCGGTGACGTAGACGGTCGCCCCGGCCACGCCGAGCTGGACGGCTACTCCCCGGCCCCCGCCTCGGGTGGCTCCGCTCACGAGGGCGACCTGCCCCGCCAGTGGCCTGTCCGTCACCGGTTCGCCTGTCGCCGGTTGATTTGTCATCGGTCCTCCTTGTCGTGCCGGTACGGGGAGAGCAGCGTGCTCAGGTCGCGGCGGAGTGCCGCCGCCAGCGGCTCCGACCTGGTCATCGCCCAGGTGAGCTGGGTGCCGTTGCGGATGGAGTCGACGGCGGCGGCGAGCGCGTCCACGTCGGCGCCCGCCACCAGGTGCCCGCTCGCCACGGCCGACCGCAGGTAGGCGGCGAGCTCGGCGCGGACCGCCGCGTCGTGCTCGCCCAGGAGCTCGCGGAACTCGGGGTCGGCCAGCTCCAGGTGAAGGAACGCCAGGTGGTTGGCGAACTCCTCCGGCTCGACGTCGGGCCCGGCGCCGCGCACCACCGCCCGGATCAGCCCCTCCACCGGATCGGCGGCGGACTCGAACGCGGTCCGCATCGGCTGGGCGAACGCCTTCTCCGCCAGGTTCCACCGGACGAACCCGAGCAGCAGGTCACGCTTGCTGCCGTACCGCCCGACGAGCACGCCCGTCGAGACCCCGGCCTCCCCGGCGACGTCGGCCAGTGTCAGCCGTCCCGGCCCCACCCGTCCGACCGCCGAGGCGAGCGCGACCATGATGCGCTCCTCGCTGATCGTGCGCGGTCGTCCGGCCATGACCTCACCCCATTAGATAATGAACAGTCATTATTTATAGCACGCGTCCCAGGGCCCGCCGGATGCCTGGACCTCGGTGTTTCCCAGCCACCTCGGTATGCCGGTTCCGGCGATCCGCCCGCTGCTCCGAGCTGCTCGGTGGCCGCCGTAGAGTGGGCCGGTCCGCTGGGCACTTGTCGCGAATGAGGAGAAAATCATGGATGAGAAGTTGACGCTGATGGCCGTGCACGCGCACCCCGACGACGAGGTGCTCGGGACCGGCGGGATCCTCGCCCGGTACGCGGACGAGGGCATCCGTACCGTCCTGGTCACCTGCACGAACGGTGAGCAGGGCGACGGCCCCGGCGGGGTGAAGCCGGGGGAGCCCGGCCACGACGAGGCGGCGGTGAGCGCGCTGCGGCTGGAGGAGCTCCGCGAGTCGGCGACCCACCTGGGGATCTCCCACGTGGAGCTGCTCGGCTACCAGGACTCGGGCATGGTCGGCTGGGCCGCGAACGAGGCGCCCGGGTCCTTCGCCAACGCGCCTTTCGAGCAGGCCGTCGGCAAACTGGTCGAGCTGATGGAACGCTATCGCCCGCAGGTCGTCGTCACCTACGACGAGAACGGCGGCTACGGCCACCTCGACCACATCCAGGCCCACCGGATCGCCCTCGCGGCGGCCGAGGCCAGTGGCATTCCCCGCAAGTTCTACTACACGGCCGTGCCCCGCGAGCGGATGGCCGAGCTGTTCGAGTTTCTCCGCTCGACCGGCGCCGCTCCCGAGGACCTTGAGCTTCCCGACGACTTCGGCGTACCCGAGGAGCGGCTCACCACCATCGTCGACGTGTCCTCCCAGGTGGAGCGCAAGCGCAAGGCGCTGGAGGCGCACGCGAGCCAGGGCGAGAACATCTTCCTGCTGCGCATGCCCGCCGAGGCCCAGCACCAGGCGTTCGCGCACGAGGCGTTCATCCGCCACATCAACCACGTCCCCGCCGCCGACCGCGAGGACGATCTTTTCGACGGTCTCCGCTAAGGCTCGGCGGTTTCCGCCAAAACCCGACGGTTTTCGTTAAGGAGAGGTGCCCCGGAAAGACGGCCCGTCGTGAGGTTTCTGTGCGGGGACGGCTCGCGGGGTCGTCGTGGGATACGGTGTCATACCGAAGTCCGGAAAAACCTGGTTAACCGCTTCTTATCACCTTTACGATCTTTTCTCTGGTATGCAACTCTGCAAACCCGGGGGAGTAAACGGTATGCGTGATCGACGGCTCCTCGCGCTGATCATCTCGGCGGCCGCGATCCTCGCCTTCGGCGTGTACGGGGTGGTGGCCGCCCCGGGCGCCGTCGTGGCCTCGCCCTCGCCGCGGCCCTCCTCGTCCGGTGACCCCGACGACCCGGACATCAGGGCGAACGCGGTGCGGGCGGGGGAGGCGCCCACCCCGGCGTCCGTCTCACCGCCACCGAACCTGGTCACGCTGACCCCGGCCACGCCGAACCCGCAGAGCGGTCCCGAGACGACCGCGGCGAACTACCTCACCGCCTGGCAGGGCGGAGACCTCGCCACCATGACGGGCATGGTCGTCGACCCCCCGGCCGACTTCGGCGTCCGGCACCGCGGCTTCGACGCCGACCTGCGGGTCTCCTCGCTCTCCCTCACCCCCGGCGACCTGCGCCACCAGGGCGAGGACGCGGCCGAGATGCCGTTCAGGGGAGTACGGCAGGTCACGGGGCTGGGCGACTGGCCGTTCGACTCCGTCCTGCGCCTGGAACTGCGGTTCGGGGTGTGGAAGGTGCGCTGGTCCCCCGAGACGATGCACCCCTCGCTCAAGGACGGCGGCAACGTACGGCTGAGGGAGACCGAGGTCCGGAGCCCGGCCACGCTGACCCGCGAGGGGTTGCCGTTCCCCCGCGACAGCAGGGCGGGCGACTACTTCGCCGGGCTGGGTGACACGGTGATCGACCTGAGACTGGAGGAGGAGCCCTCCGGCCAGGTGCTGCTGGACTCGCCGCCCCCGCCGACCTCGGGGGCGAGGACCACGATCTCCCAGCCCGTGCAGGCCGCCGCGGCCCGCGCCCTGGACGGCGTCGGGCAGCCCGCCGCGATCGTCGCCGTGGATGTCCAGACGGCCCAGGTGCGCGCGGTGGCGGACACGCTGGGCGGCAAGCAGGCGTTCAGCGGCCTCTACCCGCCCGGCTCGACGTTCAAGGTCGTGACCGCCGCCGCGCTGCTCCGCGGCGGCCTGACCCCGGACTCACCGGTCGCCTGCCCCGCCGGTTACACCATCCCGAACGGCAGGAGCTTCAGCGACTCCGACGGCGTCGACCACGGCAGCGTGCCCCTCACCACCGCCTTCGCGCTCTCCTGCAACACCACCTTCGCCCAGCAGACGTACGAGCGGCTGCGCGACGACCGGCTGCGCGCCGAGGCGGCCGACCGGTTCGGCTTCCGGGAGAAGCCGGGACTGAGCTCCTGCCGGATCCAGCCGTACGGGAGCCCGGACGAGCTGGGCTCCGACGCCATCGGCCAGAACTCGGTGCAGGCCAGCCCGCTCTGCATGGCCGAGGTCGCCGCCGCGGTCGCGAGCGGCGTGTGGAAGCCCGCGATCACGACCGACGAGCCTCCCGCGGACTCGCCGCCGCCCGTACCGCTGGACGAGGGGGTGGCGGCGAGCCTGCGGACGATGATGGGCGCCGTGGTCACCCAGGGAACGGCCTCCCAGGCCGGGCTCCCGCCGGACACCGCGGGCAAGACCGGCACCGCCGAGGTCGAGGGCGGCGGGGACCACGCCTGGTTCATCGGCTACCGGGGCTCCCTGGCGTTCGCGGTGTTCGTCCGGCACGGCGGCGCCGGGGGCAAGGTCGCGGCGCCGATCGCCGCGAGGTTCCTGAACGCCCTCTGACGGCTTCCGGGAACCTCGCCGTATCGCGGGATGGGCCGTGCGCCCCGTCGTCCGTGTCGCCTCGATCGCGCGTCACGTCCCCGGCGGACTCAGCCGTCGGAGATGACCGCGCGCTACGGCTCAGGCGTCCGGGGAGGGCTCCTCGGCGAGGGGTTTCGCGTCGGGGGTGGTCCGCAGGTCCTTCAGCACCTCCTCCAGCTGGGCGAACTCGTCCGGGCTGAGCGGCCCGTACCGGAGCGCGCCCGCGTTCTCCTCGACCTGCGCGACGGTACGGCACCCGGGGATCGGGATCGTCGTCTCGCTGCGCGTCCACAGCCAGGCGAGGGCGCCCTGGGCGAGCGTACGGCCGCCGGAGGTGAGCAGCTCGCGCGCGGCCTCGATGCGGGGGAACCACTCCGGCACGGCGGCGCCGTCCCGCCCGAAGTAGATCTGCCAGTCGAAGCCCTGGCTGCGCACGTCGTCGCGGCCCACCGTACGGCCGTCGTTGTACTTGCCGCTGAGCAGGCCCATCGCCAGCGGCCCCCGGTTGACGCTCGCCTGGCCGGTCGCCTCGCACACCGCGATCACGTCGGCCGCGTCCCGCAGCACCGAGATGTCGTGCTGGATGGCGGTGCAGTGCGGGCCCGCGATCGCGAACGCCCTGGCGTGCTCGGCGTTGTCGGTGCTCCAGCCGTACGACCGGATCCGTCCGTCGGCCACCAGGTCCTCAAGTGTGTCGATCAGGTCGAGCGCCTCGGTAACCGGCAGCTCGTTGATGTGGAGCTGGTAGAGGTCGATGTAGTCGGTGCCGAGCCGCCGTAGCGATCCCTCAAGGCAGTCGCGCAGGTAGGCGGCGCTGCTGTCCGAGCCCCCGGCCTCGCGTGTCCGCTCGTCGAAGGTCCATCCCCACTTGCTGGCCACGACGACCTCCTCGCGGCGCCCGGCCAGCGCCCGGCCCAGTACCGACTCGCTGTGCCCGGCCCCGTAGTTGCTCGCGGTGTCGAAGAAGGTCACCCCGAGGTCGAGGGCCCGGTGGACGGTGCGGATCGACTCGTCGTCGTCCACCGGGCCCCAGCCGAACTGGTCGTCGCCGCCCTTCCACGGGCCGCCGATCGCCCAGCACCCCATGCCGAGCGCGCTGGTCTCGATACCGCTGCGACCGATGATCCGCCTCATAGTCCGCTCTCCAAGCTCGTCGGGATTCACGGCTCCCACTGTTCCCGCTGGAGTGGACTCCAGGTCAACCCCGTACCGGCAACAGGAGGGCGCGAAGGGGTCCGGGGGCGGGCCGTGACCGATGTCGCGCGGGCGGGGGAACCGGCTACCGTACACAGGGTGTACGTGAAGATCTGCGGGCTGCGCGAGCCCGGCCATGTGACGGCCGCCGTCGAGGCGGGAGCCGACGCCATCGGGTTCGTCCTCACCAGGAGCTCGCGGCGGGTCACCCCCGCGCGGGCGCGGGAGCTGGCCTCGGCGGTGCCCCCGCACGTGCTGACCGTGGGGGTGTTCGCCGGAGAGTCCTCCGACGAGGTCAGGGCGGTCACGCTGGAGGCGGGGCTGCGCGCCGTCCAGCTGCACGGCGACCACCCGCACGAGGACTTCACCGCGCTGAAGGACCTCGGTGTCACGCTGGTCCGCGCCGGGGCCGCGAGCACCGACCTGCGCTGCGGCGCCTTCGACGAGGACCTGCTCATCGTCGACGCGCCCAGGCCGGGCTCGGGGGAGCCGTGGGACTGGGCGGCCGTACGCGGGCGCCCGGCGGGCCGCTGGATGCTGGCCGGAGGGCTGGACCCGTCGAACGTGGCCGAGGCGATCGCCGCCGCCCGGCCGTGGGGGGTCGACGTGTCGAGCGGTGTGGAGGTCGCGCCCGGGGTGAAGGACTCCGGCCTCATCGGGGACTTCGTCACCGCCGCCCGTAACGCCTGAGCGGGGCGAACCGGCGCGGTTCAGCGGCTCCCGGATAGCTGAGGGTAGAGCGCGGTGAGATCGCCGGAGAGCGCGGCCCTGGCGCCCCTGCTGGTCCCGTCGGCGAGGACCTCGTACAGCCCGGCCTCCACACCGTCGAGGGCGGTGCGGGCGACGACCGCGGGATCGCTCTTGGGCGCGTCGACGTGCGCGGCCATGTCGGTGTCCATGTACCCGACGTGCAGGGCGGTGACCAGCGTCCTCTGCTCGGCGAGCTGCAGGCGCAGCGCGTTGGTCAGCGACCAGGCCGCCGACTTGGCCGCGGAGTAGGCCGCGGCGCCGGGGAAGGCGACCCAGGACAGCGCGGACAGGACGTTGAGGACGGCTCCGCCGCCGTTGCGGGCAAGGACGGGGGCGAAGGCCCTGCTCATGGCGAGCGTGCCGAAGTAGTGGGTCTCCATCTCAAGCCGGAAGGCGTCGACGTCCCCGTCGGGGAGCCCGGCCCCGGTGGAGCTTCCGGCGTTGTTGACCAGCAGGGTGACGTCCCGCGCCAGATCGGCCGCCGCGCGTACGGCCGCCGGGTCGGTGACGTCCAGCGCGATGGGCACCACGCCGGGAGTGGTGATCGCGCCGGGGTTGCGCGCGGCGGCGTAGACCTTCGACGCGCCGCCTTCGAGCAGCGCCTGGACGAACCGCTCGCCGAGCCCGCGATTGGCGCCGGTGACGAGGGCCACAGAACCGTTGATCCGCATGATGTTCCTTACGTGGTCGGTGGCGAGGACGCCGCGAGACGGTTTCCCCGTCACGGGTCGCCGGGGTCTGGGTTGTTATTTCAAACCTAGCACTCTGAGTTGGAAAACCCAACCTCGCATAGGATGGAACCATGCGTACGAAGACAGACCGCGACCTCGAACCGCGCTGCTCCATCGCCCGGAGCCTGCAGGTGCTGGGTGAGCGGTGGACGCTGCTGATCGTCCGGGACGCCCACCTCGGCCTGACCCGGTTCGCCGACTTCCGCGATTCCCTGGGGATCGCCTCCGACCTGCTCACCAGTCGGCTGAACACGCTGGTCGAGGCGGGCGTCATGGAGCGTCGCCCCTATCGCGAGCCAGGGGCCAGGGCCCGTCACAGCTACCACCTGACCCCGGCCGGAGAGGAGTTGACGACGGTGCTCGCCTCGCTCCAGCAGTGGGGTGACGCCAACCGGCCCCACGAGGCCGGGCCCTCGGTGCTGCGCCGCAGCCGGTCCTCCGGGCGCCCGCTGCGCGTCGCGTTCGTCGACGACGCCGGTACGCCCATTCCCCGGGAGGACGTCGCCTTCGTCGTCGCCGACACCTGAACCCATCGACGCCTGAGCCTTGCTGCCACCTGAGCCCGCTGGAGCCTGGGTCTGCTGGAGCCTGAGCCCGTCGACATCTGGGTCCGCCGATATCTGAGCCGCCGCTGAGGGGGGTCGTTGCCAAAGTCGTCAATCATGTTTACTATATAGACAACCTCATTGACGACATCGCCGTGACGCGCGACCGTCGAGCCCGCGTTCCGAGGGCTCCGAGGGCTCCCAGAACTCAGAGAGAAGGCCCCGTGTCCATCGACGTCCATGCCCTTTTCGTCACCCACACCGCGGAGAGCGCTCCGCCCGAGGCCCGCCCCACCGTCGAGGGCGTGGAGCGGAAGTTCGGCTACGTCCCCTCGGCGGTCGGCCGGATGGCCACCTCCCCGCAACTGCTCAAGGGGTTCCTGGCGGCCAGTGCCACCTTCGAGCAGAGCAGCCTCGACCCGGTCGACCGCGAGATCGTCGTCATGACGGTCGCCACCCGCAACGGCTGCCACGTCTGCGTGGCGATGCACACCGCCACGCTGGTCAGGCTGGAGGCCCCGTCCGAGGTCGTCGAGGCGCTCCGGGCGCGGAAGCCCCTCCCTGACGTGCGCGCGGAGGCGCTCCGGTCGTTCACCCTCGCCGTCATGGACCATCGCGGCGCGGTCGGCGACGAGGAGACGCGGGCGTTCCTCGAAGCGGGCTACAGCGTACGGAACGCCCTCGACGTCGTCCTCGGCGTCGGCGCGTACACGATCTCGACCTTCGCCAACCGGCTGATCGACGCCCCCCTCGACCCGCCGTTCCACGCCTTCGCCTGGGACGGTGACGACAGCTAGGCCCCGATCGTCGCCGGACACCCCCGTGAAGGAGTGAGGCGGCCCCGTTCCAGGAGGTGGGAGGCCGGTTTCGTCCCGGTACGCGTCGACGCTGACCGGGGACACGGGCGCGTTGCCGGGAAAACCGTCGTCCGGGCCCGTTCCCCAAAAAATGATCACCGCGTGTTCCACACCGGCGGGCGCGGGAACGAACACCTGATCAGCTGGACGACATATCACCAGGTCGTGAAGGGCTCGCCCGCACCGGCGGGCGGCTCCACGCCGGGTTCCAAGGACGTGACGCATGCACATCGATCTCACCGGCAAGACGGCGCTGGTCACCGGATCCACTCAGGGCATCGGGGCGGCCATCGCCACCGGCCTCGCGCGGGCGGGCGCGACGGTGGCCGTCAACGGCCGTAATCCCGACAAGGTCCAGGCCGCCGGAGACGCGCTGCGCGCGGAGGTCCCCGGCGCTCAGGTCGTCCCGCTCGCCGCCGACCTCGCCACCCAGGAGGGCGCGGACCGCGCCGTGGACCTCCTGCCGGAGGTCGACATCCTGGTCAACAACCTCGGGATCTTCGAGGCGAAGGACGCCCTGGAGGTCACCGACGACGAGTGGCGCCGCTACTTCGAGGTGAACGTCCTGTCGGCGGTCCGCCTCACCCGCGCCTACCTGCCGGGGATGGTGGCGCGCTCCTGGGGCCGCGTCCAGTACATCGCCAGTGACTCCGCGATCGTCACCCCCATCGAGATGATCCAGTACGGCATGTCCAAGACCGCGCTCCTGGCCGTCTCGCGCGGCTTCGCCAAGAAGGCCGCGGGCAGCGGCGTCACCGTGAACTCCGTCATCGCCGGGCCCACCCACACCGGCGGTGTGGAGGAGTTCGTCTACGAGCTCGTCGACCGGAACCTGCCCTGGGAGGAGGCCCAGCGCGCCTTCATGCGGGAGCACCGCCCGCAGTCGCTCCTGCAACGGCTGATCGAACCTGAGGAGATCGCCAACATGGTCGTCTACCTCAGCTCACCGCAGGCCTCCGCCACCACGGGGGGCGCCCTGCGCGTCGACGGGGGATACGTCGACGCCATCGTCCCCTGAGGCGCCGTTTTTTCCTGAGGCGCCGCCGTTTCCTGAGCGGTACGGCGGCGCCTCCCGGGTCGCGCGGAGGTCGAGAGGCCAGAGGCTATAGGAAGAGGCTCAGGATCAGGACGAAGACCAGGCCGGTCACCGAGATGATCGTCTCCATCACCGACCAGGTCTTGATGTTCTGGCCCACGGTGAGCCCGAAGTACTCCTTGACCAGCCAGAAGCCCGCGTCGTTGACGTGGGAGAAGAACAGCGAGCCCGCGCCGATGGCGAGCACGAGCAGCGAGGTCTCCCCGACGCTGAGGTTGGCGACCAGCGGGGCCAGGATCCCCGAGGCCGTGACGGTCGCGACGGTCGCCGAGCCCGTGGCCAGCCGGATGAGCACGGCGACCAGCCAGGCGAGCAGCAGCACCGACAGGCCGCTGTTCTCCACCCACGTGGCGATGAGGTCGCCGATCCCGGTGTCGATCAGCGTCTGCTTGAAACCGCCTCCGGCGGCCACGATCAGCAGGATGCCCGCGATCGGCGGCAACGACTGCTCCAGGGACTTCGCGATCGCCTTCCTGTCCATCCCGGCGCCGAGGCCCAGGGTGAACATCGCCACGATGACGGCGATGAGCAGCGCCACCAGCGGCGTACCGAGGAAGTCGAGCACGGTGCGCAGGACGTTGCCCTCGGGGGCGAGGATGTCGGCGAGGGCCTTGCCCATCATCAGCACGACCGGCAGCAGCACGGTGGCGAGGGTGACGCCGAACGACGGCCGCCGGGTGTCCTCCGCCGGGGGCCGGGTCTCGTAGAGCTCCGGTGCCGGTACGTCCACCCAGCGGGCCGCGTACTTGGAGAACAGCGGTCCGGCGATGGCGACCGTCGGGATGGCGACGAGCACGCCCAGGCCCAGCGTGATGCCGAGATCGGCCTTGAGGGCGTCGATGGCGACCAGCGGGCCCGGGTGCGGAGGGACGAGCCCGTGCATCACGGAAAGGCCCGCGAGCGCGGGGATGCCCACCCGGATCAGGGAGACGCCGGAGCGGCGCGAGACCAGGAAGATGACCGGCATCAGCAGTACGAGGCCGATCTCGAAGAACATCGGCAGGCCGATCAGCGCGCCCACGGCGGCCATCGCCCAGGGCAGGGACCGGGGGCTGGACCGGCCGACGATCGTGTCCACGATCTCGTCGGCCCCGCCGGAGTCGGCGAGCAGCTTGCCGAACATCGCACCGAGCGCGATGAGTGTGCCGACCCCGGCCGCGGTGCTGCCGAACCCGTCGGTGAAGGCGGCGATGGTGTCGGTCATCGCCAGCCCCGCGACGGCTCCGACCGCCAGCGAGCCGAGGGTCAGGCTCAGGAAGGGGTGCAGCCTGAAGTACGTGATCAGTACGACGATCAGCGCGATGCCGACGAGCGCCGCCGGGACGAGCCTGCCGGGGGAGGTGGCGGCGGGCTCGGCGAGGGCGGTCAGGAGGGGGCTCACCTCGCGCTCCCGGCCTCGCCCGCGGCCTGGTCCTCGGGTGCCGTCGCGGCGAGGTAGGCGTCCACGAGTTCGTCCACGGACATGGAGAAGTCGAGGACGATCCCTTGCTCGTCGGGCTCCAAGGGCTCCAGGGTCTTGTACTGCGACTCGACCAGCGAGGCGGGCATGAAGTGCCCCGGGCGGTCGGACACTCTCCGGCGTACGGCGTCCATCTCACCGTGAAGATGGACGAAGGTCACCGTCGGCGCGGACTCGCGCAGGATGTCGCGGTAGTTCCGTTTGAGCGCCGAGCAACTCGCCACGCCACCGGTAGTGGCATGTTCGCCGAGCCAGGCGCCGATCGCGCGCAGCCAGGGCAGCCGGTCCTCGTCGTCGAGGGGGATCCCGTCCGACATCTTGGCGATGTTGGCCTCGCTGTGGAAGTCGTCGGCGTCGGCGAACGGCACCCGTAACCGCTGGCTGAGGGCGGTGCCCACGGTGGTCTTGCCGGAACCGGTCACACCCATGACGACGAGCAGCGCGGCGCCGGGGGGCGGTGGGACGGGATCCTGAGCGGGGTTCATGGAGACGACCTCCCATGTCGATCTTCGCGGCAGCCTGACCGGATCAGTGACGCGCAACCCAGAGTTGATATTGAGGAATCATACTTTTGTGAAGATATGTCACTGTTTGTGGTGGTTTGCCGCTGTGGGCAGTCGGCAACCGGACGACTATGGGACTGCACCGGAGCGTCCTGAATAAACCCGGTTCGGGGACCGGATGGGGGTTCGCGGACCTGCTGGGGGTGCGGGGACCGAGTGGGGTTCGGGGACCGGGCGGGGTGGGTGCGCCGCCGGTCAGGTGCTGGAAGCCGGGGAGTTCGGCTCCGCTCGGGGGTGCCCCGGGCGACGACCGGTGCCCCGAGGCCGACGGGACCGGGCCGGTGGCGGCAGTGGTCGCGTCGGCGTCATCGTGGCGACGTCATCGTGGCGGCGCGGAGCGTTCGCGCGGCAGGGAGGCGGGGCGGCAGGGAGCCTGGGAGGCTCTGTGCCCCGCCGGGTGGGTACGGGGCTCGTCGCCCGCTCGGCGCGGTGATACGGGGTGGTTACCCCGGAGGAGCCGGATCGTGAGATCCGGAGGTCGTTTCGGGGAACCGGGCCGAGGGGAGTTCGGGGAGTTCGGGGAACTCGGGGTGTCAGGGTTTGCGGGCGATGCCGCAGAACTGGGACACCTCCGCCGCCTCGCCCCACGGGGTGTGCTCCGAACGCCAGCGGGAGCAGGAGACCACGCCGGGCTCCAGGAGTTCCAGGCCGTCGAAGAACGAGGTGAGGTGGTGGCGGTCGCGGGCCACGATCGGGGTGCCGCCCCGCTCCATGAACTGCCGCATCGCCTCGTGCATGGCGTCGCCGTGAACCTCGGCGGTGGCGTGCGCGATCACCAGGTAGCTGCCCGAGGGGACGGCGTCGACCAGTTCCCGTACGACCTTCCCGGCTTCCTCGTCATCGGTGATGTGGTGCAGGATGCCCAGCAGCATCAGCGCGACGGGCTTGGTGAAGTCGAGGGTCTCCGAGGCCGCCCGCAGGATGTGATGGGGATCTCGCAGGTCGGCGTCGATGTAGTTGGTGGCGCCCTGCGGGCTGCTGACGAGCAGGGCACGGGCGTGAACCAGGACCAGCGGGTCGTTGTCGACGTAGACGACCCGGGACTCCGGGGCGATCCGCTGCGCGACCTCGTGCGTGTTGTCGGCGGTGGGCAGGCCCGTGCCGATGTCGAGGAACTGGCGGATCCCGACCTCGGCGACGAGATGCTGGATGCAGCGACCGAGGAACGCCCGGTCGGCGCGGGCCGAGTCGACGATGCCCGGGATGAGATGCTCGACCATGTCCCCGGCCGCGCGGTCGGCGGGGTAGTTGTCCTTCCCGCCCAGCCAGTAGTTCCAGATGCGGGCCGAATGCGGCCGATCGGCATCGAGCTCCACGGGCTGCCAGTCGGATTCGCGAGGGGTGCTCATGGGGGTGAGGTCCGTTCATGAGGTATTCGCATCAAATGGGACAGGAGGTAGTTGATCACAACTGCGATGTTCACGGCAAATCATCTCGACACCCGTAGTGGTCGTTAAAACGATCCATGCGCGCGCTTCCGGGCGGTGGGCGATCCGGAGGCGGCCGGTGCCCCCGGGGTCACGGAAACGCGGCGAACGGGGCGGGAATTCGCTCGCCGTGGGACGTGCGTACCCGCTTCTCCTCCCGCCCGCTCCGCGATCCCGTGCCTCGCGCGGCGGGGGTGACGGGGTATCGAGGGGACGCTTTTTGGCGTTACGGGCATCCTGAAAATTACGCTTTTATGCTGATATTTCTGCTATTTCCGCTGAAAATAAATGCACGATTCAGGGGCGGGGAATCCCGATCACGGGAGGGACATTCGACTGGTGGCGTTCCGCGACGCGTGAAGGTGGCAAACCGGCGTTCTCCGAGGCCCCGGCTGAGCGCGTACGGCGGGTGGTGGCGTCCCGCGACCCGGGAAGGAGAGATGTCTGGAACAGGCCGGTGGCTTCGACGTCTCCGCTGAGGGGCGCCGCAGGGGTGTCCGGTGAGGAGACAGAGCCGTGAAGTACAAGTTGCTGGCGTGTGGCATCGTCGCGGGCCCGCTGTTCGTCGCGGTGGTGCTGATCCAGGCGTTCACCCGCGAGGGGTACGACCTGAGCCACCATCCGATCAGCCTGTTGAGCCTCGGGGACCGGGGGTGGATCCAGATCGCCAACTTCACCGTGACCGGTGTGCTGTACGTGGCCTGCGCCGTCGGCATGTGGCGGGCGCTACGTCCCGGCCGGAGCGGTACCTGGGGCCCGTTGCTGGTCGGCCTTCTCGGGGCCGGGCTGATCGTGGGCGGGGTCTTCGTCACCGACGCGGGCGCCGGGTTCCCGCCGGGCGCACCGGCCGGGGCACCCGAGATCAGCTGGCACGGTGCCCTGCACAGCCTCGGGCCCATGCTGGCGGTCGGCGGGATGACCGTGGGATGTCTGGTGTTCGCGCGCCGGTTCGCCGCGCTCAGGCGGTGGGGCTGGGTCGCGGTGTGCGTCGCGACCGCCGTGGCGGCCGTGGTGCTCACCGCGTGGCCCGACCCGGAGGGCCTCAGCGTGCGTCTGCTGCTCGCGTCGGCGGTCCTGTTCGCGTTCGTGGCGGCTCTGGCGGCCCGCGTGATGCGCGGCCTCCCGGACGCGGCCGTCGCCGCCCGTACCTAGATCCTGAGATCCCGCCCGTTACCCGATCACCCGTCACCCGGAACGGGACAGGCCGGGGCTCCCTCGCATTGCGAGGGAGCCCCGGCCTGCGCGGTACGTGGCCTTAGCCGAGTGTGGCCCGCTTGTCCGCCGCCACCACGGAGACCCACACCATCGCGGTGATCGCGCCGACGGCCAGGGTCAGGGAACCGGCGTGCCCGCCCGACATCGCCCAGCCGTTGCCGACGGCGAGGACCAGGCCGCTGAGCCGCGAGGCTGTGGCGAAACCGGGGCGACCGGCACGGGAGAAGTGGCGGCCCAGGACGAAGCAGGCGACGATGAGCGCGGTGAACGCGACGGACCCGGCGGCCATGTGCATGATGCCGTGCCAGCTCATCGTGGTCGGCTGGCCCAGCGGGGTACCCACGGGGAAGCCGTCGCCCGGGTCCATCACGAGGACACCGGCCGCCGCCGTCGCGACGCCGTTGACCAGGATCAGCCGGGGTGCCCACGTACCGCCGGGTGTGCCGCGCAGGACGCGGCGCAGGCCGACCGCCCCGGCGACCGTGAGGGCGCCGCTGAGCAGGAAGTTGGCGATCTGGAGCCAGCCGAGGTCGCCGGTGCTCAGCATGCTCAGGGGATGGCGCATCAGGTCGAAGCCCTCGCGGGTGAAGGCCTGCGTCAGCGACACGATCGCGAAGAGGGGCCCGGCGGCGACGGAGCAGGCGAGCAGGACGCGCGTCGCGGGGGTGACGGAGCCACTGACGGAAGCGGTGGCGGGCTGGATGGCGGTCATGTCTGTTTCCTCTCGGTGCGACGGGGGCCGTCGCCGTTCTCGGTCCGCCGGTTCGTCCGGCCTCGCTGACGCGTCGAACGAGAGGAGCGGGAATCGACGCCTCCCTCCTCAAGTCCCTGAGCTGCGAAAACCTGGAGCAGGTACGCATTCCCTGTCACATGCATTCCCTGTCGCATTGGGCTATCGTGCTGGTCAGGCGGTACGTGTCGATTTCCGCCCGCCTCATTCGACGCGTAACCGAGGACCGGCGAGGATCGGTCACCTGACCACCCGAAGGAGATATGGCGATGCGATTCCTGATGACGACCAAGGGCGGCGACACGGCACCCCCGAGCGAGACGATGCACGCCGAGATGGCCGCCCTCGTCGAGGAGATGACCCGGGCGGGAGTGCTGCTGGCGACCGGCGGCCTGGACCTGGCCGGTACTCACATCTCCTCCTCCGGAGGCAAGATCACCGTCACCGACGGGCCGTTCACCGAGGCGAAGGAGGCGATCGTCAGCTTCGCGCTCGTCGAGGCGCGCTCGAAGGAGGAGGTCGTCGAGCTGGCCCGGCGCTTCTGGGCGATCGTCGGTGACGGCGAGGGCGACATCCAGCAGGTCTTCGGCCCGGAGAGCTGACCGGATGTCCGCTCACCCGGCCGGGCGGGTGCTCCGATCGAGCACGTGATGTCCGGGGACGTCCACCGCGCGGTCGACGCGGTCTGGAAGATGGAGTCGGCGAGGATCGTCGCCGGGCTCGTCCGGATGGTGGGCGACGTGGGGCTGGCCGAGGAGCTCGCGCAGGACGCGCTCCTGGCCGCCCTCGAACAGTGGCCGGGGTCAGGTGTCCCGGACAATCCGGGCGCCTGGCTCATGGCCGTCGCCAAGCGCCGCGCCATCGACCACCTGCGCCGTGAGGAGCGGCTCGACCTCAGGCACGAGCAGCTCGCCCACGACCTCGCCACCCGGCAGGACACCGCCGGGGCCACCGAGGCCGAGATCGACGCGGCCCTCGACGACGAGGTGGGCGACGACGTTTTGCGCCTGATGTTCGTCTCCTGCCACCCGGCGCTGCCCGCCGAGTCCCGGGTGGCCCTGACGCTGCGCCTGCTCGGCGGCCTGCGTACCGATGAGATCGCGCGCGCGTTCCTCGTCTCCGAGCCGACCGTCGCGCAGCGCGTCGTCCGCGCCAAGCGCACCCTCGCCGCCCTCCGGATCCCGTTCGAGGTCCCGGAGGGCCCGGACCGGGCGGCCCGCCTGTCGTCGGTCCTCGGGGTCATCTACCTGGTGTTCAACGAGGGGTACGCGGCGAGCGCGGGCGGCGACCTGACGCGCCAGGATCTCTGCCAGGAGGCGCTGCGCCTGGGCCGCCTGCTGGCCGGGCTCGTGCCCGGCGAGGCCGAGGTGCACGGCCTGGTCGCGCTGATGGAGCTCCAGGCGTCGCGGCTGGCCGCCAGGACGGGGCCGTCGGGAGAGCCCGTCGCGCTGCACGAGCAGAACCGCGGGCGCTGGGACCAGCTCCTCATCCGCCGGGGCTTCGCGGCCCTGCTGAGCGCCGGGCGGTGCGGCGCGCCTCTGGGGCCGTACGTGCTGCAGGCCGCCATCGCCGCGTGCCACGCGCGGGCCCGTACGGCGGAGGAGACCGACTGGACGCAGATCACCGCCCTGTACGGGGCGCTCGCCCAGGTGCTGCCCACCCCGGTCGTGCAGCTCAACCGCGCGGTCGCGCTGGCCATGGCCAACGGCCCGGAGGCGGGCCTGGCGCTCGTCGACACCCTGCTCGGCGAACCGGCGCTCAAGGATTACCACCGCCTGCCCAGCGTACGAGGTGACCTGCTGGCCAGGCTCGGCCGCCACGGGGAGGCCAGGCGGGAGTTCGAACGCGCCGCGGCCCTCACTCTCAACGTGCCGGAACGCACGATCCTCATGGAACGCGCCGCGGCCTCCGCCGACATCGCCGCGCGAAGAACAGCCGTTCCCGGAGCAGTTGGTCCTGGGACAGCCGGGCCGGAGACGGTTGCGTCGGAAAGGGCCACATCCGGAAAGGTCGCACCGGGAAAGGACACACCGGCAAGGACCACGCCAGGAAAAGCCACGCTGGGGAAGGCCACACCCGGAAAGGCCACACCGGGAAGGGCCACGCCAGGAAAGGTGGTTGTCACTCTGGCCGAGGCCGCGACGGCCTTCCTCGCCCGTGACGACCTGGACGCCGCGACCGTCCGCTCCTACCGCCAGACAATGAACCGGCTGCGCCGCGATCTCGGAGACGACACGCCGCTGCCGGACGTGAGCGCCGCGCGGGTCGCGGAGGTGTTCGCCGCCGCGTGGGGAGACGCGGCCCCCGCCACGTGGAACCGCCACCGAGGGGCCGTCCGCTCCCTCTGCGCCTGGATCGCCGCCCAGGACCCGCCGCGGGGGCCGGTGGGCGGCCTGACCTGGGACGTGTCCCGTGACCTGGCCGCCGGGCTCGGGCGCAGGCCCGAGCCCAGGGGACGTACCCGCCCCATCGACCGGCCGTACGTCGAGGCGCTCTGGGAGCGCCCGGACATCGCCCCGCGCGAGCGAGCCCTGTGGCTGCTGCTCCACGAGAGCGCGGCCGGGGTGGGTTCGGCGCTCTCGCTCAACGTCGAGGATCTCGACCTGGCCGGGATGCGCGGGAGGGTGGCCGGTGGGTCCGGCTGGATCCACTGGCGCTCCGGTACCGCCGAGCTCATCCCGCACCTCGTCGCGGGCCGTGGCCGGGGCCCGCTGTTCCTGTCCGACCGCAGGCCCGGCCCCGGCCGACCTCCCGCACCCGCCGACCTGTGCCCGGAGACCGGCCGTCGCAGGCTCTCCTACGAACGGGCCGAATACCTGTTCAAACGGGCCACCGGCTACACCCTCAACCAGCTCAGGACCCGGTAGGGCCCCGTATGACCGGCGCGACCCGCGTCCTCATCTCGCGCGCCCCACTTGCTCGCCGGGCGCCGCGAACTGGACAAGGAACGGCTGCGCGCCGGAGACCCGGACACGCTGGACGCGCAGCGGGACGAACCGCCGCCGGATCCCGGCCGCGATGTCACCGGCGTCGGGAAGCAGGACCACGGCCATGCCGCCGGGCGCCAGGACGCGGCGCAGTTCCGTCCACCAGTGCGAGGAGGAGGCGGAGAGCCGACCCTGGGCGGCGACCTGACCACCCCAGGGAGGATTGCACAGGACGCGGTCGACGCCACCGCCCGGTAGCGGCAGGTGACCGGCGTCGGCCTGGTCGATGGAGATCGGCAGCCCGGCCGCGTTCTCCTTCGCCGCCCGTAACGACTCCGAGGCCAGGTCGAAGCCGTGGAAACGGGCCCGAGGCTGGTGGAGCCCGGCTTCGATCAGCAGGGTTCCGGCGCCACAGCAGGGGTCGAGGACCGTGTGGCCGGGGTGGATGTCGGCCATCCGCGCCATCGCGGCGGCCAGCGGAGGATGCAGGGTCCCCGGGATGGAGCGCCGTTTGTAGGCGCGCCGGTGCAGGGGCCGGTCGGTGATCCTCAGCATGAGGGTGGCCCGCGTGCCGTCGAGGGTCAGCCGCCACCCGCTGTGGGCGGGCGGGGGTCCGGCACCCGCCCGCCGCGAGTGGTAGCCGATCCCCAGCCGCCGCGCCAGGACCTGTCCGACGGCGTCCTCGGCGTCGTACCGGTTGAAGGTGCGCCTTCCGAGGAAGGACGCCGACACCTCGACGCCGGTGACCGCGCCGGAACCTCCCTGCTCCTCCCGTAGCCGCATCAGCGTGCCGATGTCGGCGGTGTCGGCGAGCTGGGCGAGTACGGCGAGATCCCTCCTGGTCGTGCCGATGTCGGGCCGTTGCGCGGCGAGCAGGAACACGTCGTCCGCAGTGCTCAGCCCGACGGCTCGCGGTCCCGTTCGAGACGAATGGAAGTGGACTTCGCGATGCCCCAGATGGGTGACCGTTCCGAGTCCGAGCTGGAGGATCTCGGCCGCGACCGTCGACTCCAGCCCGTGAACGCACCGCGCCACCAGGCGCGCCGCCGTCACGAGACGGCGAGAGCGCTGGGACGCGGTGCGGTGAGAAAACTCGCGCGAATGCGCATAGTGATCGTTCTTCTCCCACGTCAGCCCGGGACGGCGCCACGCCGCCCCGCGTCGTCGACGACGGGGTGTGCCTCGCTTCGCCGACGGGGGCTTAGCGCAGGTTGAAGAAGAACGAATACGTCATAACCGAGGATCATAGCGACCGAAGTCGCGTACGCAACCGGCGGGGAACGCCACAGGCCACGGGTGCTTCGGGAGGTGGTCTCGTGCTGTGGGGGCTGTTGCCGGATCCCGGCGTTGGAGTCTGGCGGGAGAGAACCGTCGGCGCGCCGGTGCCGGGGTCCGCCCCGTCGGGTCGCCGCGAAGTGCGCGGCGGGTGGCGAGGTCATCCAGCGTTCGCGCGACGTCGACTACGAAAAGATCGTGTTCACCGTTCCCCGGACAATCGTCTTTCTTGTTTCTCGCATGACGAGTGGGCCGTCAAGAAGCGGGCTCCCGGCGTATCGAGGATGTGACCTGATCAGATCGTCGCGTTCACGGGGCGGACATCGTGTCGGCTCGTGACGCGGATCGCGGAAAGGGCCGCCGGGAGTGCCCGGAAATCGACGATGGATGGAAAAGCTGTCATCACATTATTTTTGGATATTTACGACTTTTAGTGATTAAAGGGGTGACCCGATGGGGCGGACGGTCACGGTGTTGACGTCGACGCCGCTTGGCTGGTTGATCGCCCACGCGACGCAGTCGGCGAGCTGGTCGGCGGTCAGCATGGCGCGATCGGGGAGGCCCCCGCCGGCGTCGAAGAAATTGGTCTCCGTGGCTCCCGGGTTGATCAGGGTCACCCCGACGCCGTCGCCGGTCACCATGCGCCGCGTGTTCTCGGCGAGCCCGGTCACCGCCCATTTGGTCGCCCCGTAGATGTTGCCCGGACTGTAGACGACACCCGCGACGCTGCCGACGAGGACGATCCGCCCGCGTGTCTCCCTCAGGGCGGGCAGGGCGGCCCTGATGAGCAGCGCGGGGCCGAGAACGTTGGTGAGCACCATGTCGCGCCATCCGGCGGGGTCTCCGTCGGTGATGGTGTCAAAGGTGGCGAAACCGGCGTTGGCCACGACCGTGTCCAGCCGCCCGAACCTCGTGACGGTGGATTCGACGGCCGACCGGACGGTGTCGTCATCGGCCGCGTCCCCGGCGAGCGTCAACAGGCCGTCGGGTTCGCCGAGGGACTCGGCGAACCGGCGAAGGCGGTCGCCGCCCCGCCCGGTGACGGTCACCCGGTGCCCTTGGTCCAGCAACCGCCGGGCCGTCGCAGCCCCGATGCCGCTACCGCCGCCGGTGATCAATGTGACAGGAGAATCGATCATGCGTGGCATCGTAAATTCTAGAGTCGGCTCTAGG
Source organism: Streptosporangium sp. H13245 (assembly GCF_055690525.1). Taxonomy (NCBI): domain Bacteria; kingdom Bacillati; phylum Actinomycetota; class Actinomycetes; order Streptosporangiales; family Streptosporangiaceae; genus Streptosporangium; species Streptosporangium sp. H13245. Next base: position 73,517 of record NZ_JBSZKT010000018.1, read on the forward strand.
TCAAGTACGAACACCCCGCCAGGCGGGGCTGGGTCGAGCCGCCACAGAGCCGCTTGCCGAGGGCCGTGATGTGGAGGGGCCCGGCACCGTCAGCTCCGGTCGAACGGCTCCGGCCGAGCCCGCGGGGCGCGGCGACGACGACGCGGCCCGAGTTTGAGGGGGATCCCGGCTCGGCATCTGTGCCCCCGCCCCCGCCCCCGCCCCCGTCGTGTCGCCGGTCGCTACCACCGCTGGGGCTGCTTATCGCTTTATATATCGAAATGGTGTCATATCTTCTTTTCGCTCCCGCCGAGGTTTGGCCGCTTCCCGAAACCCGTTCACCGCTCTCGCGTGAGTGAAATTGACCTGCTTTCTTTACAAATTATACAATTCCTGGACTTATGGCGTCATAGGACTAAAAGTAGGAAACAGCTGCTCCGCAGGGATACGGGGAGACACTCCGGACGGAGCGGTTTGGGAGGGCTCATGGGGAAGTGGCGGGCCGTGGTCGTCGCGGTGCTGGCGCTGTTCGTGCTGGGTGCGGGAGTGTCGTCCGAGGTGGCGGCCAAGAAGTCGTACGAGGTGTGGCTGGTCGACCAGTCCAATACCAACGGGCTCGCCCACGGCGGCACCGTCAGCGTGTACTCCGGCCGTGACGTCACCCGCCGGTTGTCGGCCGCGCAACCCACCGACGTCATCGACCTGGGCGCCGCGACCTCGTCCCTGTGCCTGGCGAGGACCGGCAGTGTGCCCGTACGCCCCCATATGATCGTTTTCAACAAGGCCGACACCCACGCCGCGCTCGCCTTCGTCGCCAGCGGCCACGTGGTCGTCTTCGACGCCCGCACCCGGCAGCCGCTCACCTGCCTCATCACCGAGGCCGGGGTGGGAGGGGTACGGCAGGCCCACGCCCTCTGGCCCACCGAGGACGACAGGTACCTGATCATCTCCAACCAGAACGGCAAGAGGCTGGAGCGCATCAGCACCGACTACGCCTCGAACACCTTCGTCCAGCAGCCCTCGGCGACGATCGACCTGGCCGGGTGCACCACCCCGAACGGCGCACCGTGTCAGTCACCCCAGCTCCGCCCGGACAACGCGCCGATCTGCCCGTTCATCGCCTCGGACAACGGCCCGGTCTTCGTCAGCCTGCGGGGCGGCGGGATGCTCGTGGTCGACTGGCACACGACGCCGATGTCGATCGTGGCGGAGTACGACACGACCAGGATTCCCGCGAACGGGTGCGGGTTCATCGAGGCCAAGGGTGCCGTCTTCGGCAACGGGGGCGGGGGCACGCCCGCCAACCTCGACCAGTTCACCGTCTTCCGGCTGCCGATGGGCGGCTACTCGCCCGCCAACCCGCCGAACACACCGGCGGTCCAGCAGCTCTTCAACGACGACTCGCCGGAACGCGACGCCCACGGCGTCCTCGCGTCCGTCGGGGAGCGGTACGTGTGGGCCGGTGACCGTGACGCCAACGTCGCCGAGGTCTTCGACGGGACGAGCGGCGCCCGCGTCGGCACCGTCGACCTCGTCTCGCCGTTCAGCGCGGACCCGACGGTCGACCTCTTCGCCGTCTCCCCGGACCACAGATGGGCCTTCGCCTCGACGCGGGGGCCGAACCCGCTCTCCGGCGACCCGCACTCCTCCCACGGCAGCGACCCGGGGATGCTCATCCTCAAGCTGACCGGCAACGGCAAGAAGGGCAAGGTCGAGGGCCTGGTCCGGATCTCCAACGTGGACGCGGGCGGCGTCCAGCGGGCCGACGCCCACGGCATCCGCGTGCGACGTACGAACTGACCGAACAAGACGGCCGTGCGACGTACGAACTGACCGGACGAGACGGTGGTGCGGCGGCCCGCCTGGTGCACCGCCGTCTCGTCCGGTGGCGATCCTCCGGACATCCCCGAGTACGCCGGGATTCCCGATCGGGAACGGGACGTGACCGGAGAAGCGCGTCCGGGGGAGGTCTTCGCGCGGGAGGGCCCGGCCCCTCGGGAGCGCCGGTGTCAGTTGGGGTTGGCCGCGTGGGTCAGGGTCTCCCAGGCGACGAAGAGGACGTTCGTCCCGGCCGGGCGCTGCTGCTCGGTGAGACGCTGGGTGTTCGTCATGGCGATGCCCATCCGGTTGCCCAGGGCGTTGAAGCCGACCTCGGTGATCGGGCCCAGGCCGAGGTGGAGGGTGCCCCCGCACAGCGAGGACGGCACGGCGGCGCCGAGCTGGTACTTCGCCTGCATGCCCAGCGCGTGGCGCAGCCGCTCACCGATCTCCGGGTAGAGGTCCTGCCCCTGGATCCGGGTGGTCTCGGCGAAGTGCGAGATGGCCGACAGCCCGTATCCGGTGTGGGTGAAGTCGCGGCAGGTCTCCTGGGTGAGGCCGTCCATGAAGGTGGACTGGCCCTGCCAGTAGCTGATGATCTCGGCGCGGGTGTCGATACCGCTCCCCGGAGGTGCCTTGGGGAGCGCGCCGTCGGACGCGACGTAGATGAAGGCCGGGACCCGCCCGCGGAACTTGGCCACGGCCTTGTCGTAGCTCGCCCGGTCCTCAAGGAAGACGGAGATGCCGAGCGCGGCCTCCATCATGCTCAGTTCCCAGTTGCCGTTGCTGTTGGAACCGTTGATGATCTTCGGCAGGTAGACGGTGCGCAGCATGGTGGAGAAGCGGCTGACGGAGGCGGCGGACCAGCCGGTGTAGGTGTAGCGGATGATCTCGGCGGCCCTGGGCCACGAGGACCCGGCCCATCCGGTCTGCAGCGGGGCGTTGCTGTTGGTGTGATCCTTGATCACCGCGGACCAGGCGTCCATGATCTGGATCGCCTTCTGGGCGTACCTGCTGTCCTGCGTGATGTACCAGGCCAGCGCCATGGTGTACGCGGCGAGCGCGTCCTGGCGCTCGTCGGTGCAGCCGTTGTTGGGGTTGGAGTACGAGCCGCACTCCACGATCGCGCGCGGCTTGGGAGTCCGTGACAGCGACGCCAGGGAATGTCCCATCATCTGGTCGAAGGCGCCCTTCCACGGCTGCGCGCCCGCGTTGACCTTCGAGCGGATGAAGTCGAGCTGGGGCCTGCTGACCAGGACTCCCGGGTGGGTGAAGGTCGCCGGGGCGGCCTTCACCTGAGCCGTGCCCTTCGCCTGCGCGGGCAGTGGCGCGGCACCGGCCGCGGGGGCGGCGAGAGGGGTGACGGCGAGAGTCGCGGCACCCAGGATCGCGGCTGCCGTTGTTCGGATGCGTCTGAACATGTGGAGCTCCTCGCTGGCCTGACAGGCCAAGGGGGGTGGCGAGAGGACTCGGCCGAAGGTCTTGTTGACCGTCCATACAACCGACCTCGACAGCGATCCGTCAATATCTTTAGGAAAGTTTCCTAACTTTTAAACCTCTCATCGGGGGCCCTTATGGCGTTCACCTGGGGTGTTCCGGAGCCCCGTGGGCCTCCTAGCGCTCCGGCCCGTTCTCCGGTGACGGCGGTGCGACGCACTCGTGGCCGGGGGCGCCCCGGTCGAGGATGTCCTCGTACACCCCGACCTTGTGGTTGATCAGGTCCAGGCAGCGGGAGAGCTGGCCGATCTGGGCGGTCACCCGCTCCCGGTGCAGGCGCAGGAGGGCGAGCCGCTCCTCCTCGTTGCCGTCTCCCCGCCGGACCATGTCGGTGTACTGACGGATCGCGGGCAGGGGCATGCCGGAGGCGCGGAGGATGATGCACAGGTTCAGCCACTCCACGTCGCCCTCGTCGTAGACGCGGCGCCCGCCGGGATCGCGTCGTACGGGGTTGGCGAGGATGCCCTCGCGCTCGTAGAAGCGCAGCGCGTGAACGCTCAGCCCCGTGCGTTCGGCGACCTGTCCGATGCTCAGATCCGTCGTGTCCATGGCGCCCAGAATACGGGCTTGACCTAGAGTCGACTCTAGATCCTACGATGCGGGGCGTCGCGACATCACGTCAGCAACGATCATCAAGGGAGCACGACATATGCGTTATCGCGTCCTCGGCGGCACCGGTATCGAGGTGAGCGTCCACTGCCTCGGGGCCATGATGTTCGGTGCCGTCGGCAACCCCGACCACGACGACTGCGTCCGCATCATCCACGCCGCCCTCGACCAGGGTGTCAACTTCGTCGACACCGCGGACATGTACTCCGCCGGTGAGTCCGAGGAGATCGTGGGAAAGGCGCTCAAGGGCCGCCGCGACGACGTCGTGCTCGCCACCAAGGTGCACTTCCGGATGGGGGAGGGCCCCAACCGCAGCGGTAACTCGCGGCGCTGGATCGTCAAGGAGGTCGAGGAGAGCCTCAGGCGCCTGGGGACCGACTGGATCGACCTCTACCAGATCCACCGCCCCGACCACTCGACCGACATCGAGGAGACGCTCTCCGCGCTCAGCGACCTCGTACACCAGGGGAAGATCCGCGCCTTCGGCTGCTCGACCTTCCCGGCGGAGGAGATCGTCGAGGCGCACAACGTCGCCGAGCGCCGGGGCCTCCAGCGCTTCAGGACCGAGCAGCCGCCCTACTCGCTGATCGCCCGGGGAGTCGAGGCCGCCGTGCTCCCGGTCTGCCGACGGTACGGGATGGGAGTGCTGACCTGGAGCCCGCTCGCCTCGGGGTTCCTCACCGGCAAGTACCGGAAGGGGCAGCCCATCGACCTCTCCACCGGCCGCGCCTCGCTCACACCGGCGCGCTTCGACCCCTCGATCCCCGAGAACGCCGTCAAGCTCGACGTCGTCGAGAAGCTCATCGAGCTCGCGACGGACCTCGGCTGCTCGCTCCCCGAACTCGCCGTGGCCTTCGCCGCCGCGCACCCCGCCGTCACCTCGGTGATCACCGGGCCGCGGACCATGGACCAGCTGGAGGGGCTGCTGAAGGGCGCCTCGCTCACCCTCGACGACGCGACCCTCGACCGGATCGACGAGATCGTGCCGCCGGGGACCAACCTGTACCGCCCGGACGGCGCCTGGAGCCCGCCCTCGCTGACCGACACCGCACAGCGACGACGCCCGCTCGCGGAACGCGCCGCGGGCTGACCGGATCGCACCGGGTCGGACTACGGGAACTGCACCGGGTCGTGTCGCACCGGGCTGGGCTGGGCCGGGCCGCAGACCAGACCGGATCGGGTCTCGGGTGAACCCCGGTCGTACGCCGGGTGCGCCCGGGGCGGCCGGGGTGTGCCGCTATTGACACGGCAATGGCGGGGTAGCAAGCTGAACCCATATGTACAAATCGATTTGCGACACGAAAACGTCCTTTCCGCCGCAGGTGGTGACGCATGAGTGACGTTCCCGGACGGGTCCTGGTGACCGGGGCCGCGGGCAGGCTGGGGCGTCTGATGCTCGACCTGCTCGCGCACCGGGGGGTGGCCGTCACCGCCCTCGACCTGCACGACCCGGGCGGGGCGGTGGCGGACCGGGTGATCGTCGGGGACGTGGGAGACCCGGCGACGGTGCGCGACGCGCTCGACGGCGTGGACGCCGTCGCGCACTTCGCCGCCATCCCGGCCCCGGTCCTCGGCACCCCCGAGGAGGTCTTCTGCGGCAACACCCGGGCGACCTTCGTGGTCCTGGAGGAGGCGGGCCAGGCGGGGGTGCGCAGGGCCGCCATCGCGAGCAGTTACTCCGTGCTCGGCTTCCCCTGGGCCTCGCGCCTGCTGCACCCGGCCTACCTGCCGATCGACGAGGCGCTGCCCCTCCAGGTCGAGGACCCGTACGGGCTGTCGAAGCAGGCGGACGAGGCGACCGCGGCGATGATGGCGCGCCGCTACGGCATGACGGTCGTCGCGCTGCGCTTCCCCCTGCTCGGCGGGCCGGGGGACAAACTCGACAAGCGCGCGGAGGAGTACGCGGAGGACCCCGGCTCCGGTGCCGCCGAGCTGTGGACCTACCTCGACGGCAGGGACGCCGCCCTCGCCACCTGGCAGGCACTCACCCGGCCGATCGAGGGCTACCGCGCGATCTTCGTGACGGCCGAGGAGACGCTGGCCCCACAGCCCACCGAGGAGCTGCTCGACCGCTTCCACCCCGGGGTCGAGCGGCGGGCGCCGCTGCCGGGCAGGGCCGTCCCGATCGACCTGGGAGAGGCCCGCCGCCTGCTCGGCCTCACCGTCCGGCACCCCTTCCCCGTGCCGAACGTGCCGGACGTGCCGGAGACCGCGTGACCCCTCTTCCCGTACCGGAGGCCGCATGACATCCCTTCCCCTGCCCGAGACCCAGGCCCCCTGGCCCGCGAGAGACGCGCTCCGCGTCACGGGGGTGCGGCCGATCGTCACCGCCCCCGAGGGGGTGCCCCTCGTGGTGGTCCGCGTCGACACCAGCGACCCCGGCCTGTACGGCCTGGGCTGCGCGACCTTCACCCAGCGGTTCCACGCGGTGGCCGCCGCGGTGGAGCACCACGTCGGCCCCCTCCTGATCGGCCGCCACCCCGCCGACATCGAGGACATCACCAGGATGGTCCACTTCTCCTCCTACTGGAGGGGCGGCCCGGTCCTGAACAGCGCTCTCTCCGGGGTGGACCAGGCGCTCTGGGACATCGCGGGCAAGCGCGCGGGCATGCCGGTGTACGAGCTCCTCGGCGGGCGGGTGCGCGCCGCGGCCGACACCTACCTGCACGCGGGCGCGGCCACCGTGGAGGAGACGCTCGAGGAGGCCCAGGCGATCCTGGCGTCCGGATACCGCCACGTACGGCTCCAGACGGGGGCGCCGGGGCTCGGCCACTACGGCTCACCGGGCTCGCCGGGCGGCTACCCCGGCTCCCCGTACCCCGACGGGTGGGACGTGCAGCGCTACCTGCGCGACACCCCGAAGCTGTTCGAGCGGGCCCGCCGGGAGCTGGGGGAGGAGCCGGGCCTGATGCACGACGTGCACTCGCGGCTCACCCCCAAGCAGGCGATCGCCCTCGCGCGGGCGCTCGAACCGTACCGGCTGTTCTTCCTGGAGGACCCGATAGCGCCGGAGTTCTACGACCGGCTGCCCGAGGTCCGCGAGGCCGCCCCGATGCCCATCGCGGCGGGTGAGCAGATCAGCTCCGTCGCCGACGCGGCCAGAATCGTCCGCGAGGGCGGCGTCGACCTGCTGCGGCTGCACGTCTCGTCGGTGGGCGGGCTCACCCCCGCCCGCAAGCTGGTCGCGCTCTGCGAGCTGACCGGCGTGGGCACCGCCTGGCACTCGCCCGCGGACGTCTCGCCGGTGGGCGCCGCCGCCAACGTGGCGCTCGACGTGACCACCCCCGCCTTCCAGATCCAGGAGGGGCACCTCTATCCCGAGGCCGTCCACGAGGTCTTCCCCGGCACGATCGGGCCCGTCAACGGCTACCTCTACCCGAACGACGCGCCCGGCTGGGGGATCGACCTGGACGAGGCGCTGGCGGCCAAGTACCCGCCGCTGGAGCACCTCCACGAGCGCTGGTCGGCCCGGGTGCGCCGGCCCGACGGGGGTATCGAGCCGCCCTGAGAAACTTTTAGTGGGTGTAAGGAGTGTGTCGATGTAAGATCTGCCCATGGTCCCGGCACCCTCCGAGGAGCGACCCCCCACGCGGCGTGAGCGGAGGAAAGGGGAGATGCGGCGTGCCATCGCGGGCACGGCCCGCCGCCTGTTCGCCGAACGCGGCTTCGAGACCGTGACGGTGGCCGAGATCGCGGCGGTGGCCGACGTCTCGACCAAGACCGTCTTCAACCACTTCCCGGTCAAGGAGCAGATCTTCTTCGAGGCCGACCCGCTCGGGTGGCCCGCTCCCGAGCGGGCCCTGCGGGAGCGCGTGGCGGGGGAGCGGCCCGTCGACGCGATCCGCCGCGTCATGTCCCGGCCCAGGGCGGACACCGGGGAGGGGACGGCCGACGCGGGGGCGGTCGCCGTCCACGCGCGGGTCTACCGGGACAGCCCGGCACTGCGCTCGTACTCCCGGGAGATGTTCGCGGGACAGGAGCGCGCGCTGCGCGAGGCGATCGAGTCCGGCACCGGCACGGGCGAACCCGGCGCGGGAGGAGGGCTCGGGGCCGGGGTGGTGGCCGCGCTCGTCCTGGCGGCCGTCCGCGAGGTCTGGGAGTCCACCCTGCTCAGGATCGCCGCCGGTGCCGCCTTCGAGGACGCGGCGGCCCTCGGGCGCCGCGAGCTGGACGCGGCACTCGACCTCCTCTCCCACGACCGGCTCGGCCAAGGCTCACCGGACCGTGACATGCCCGGCCGCGACGTACCCGAAAGCGACCTGCCCGACCGTGACGTGCCTGACCACGACGTGCCCGAAAGCGAGCTACCCGGCCGCGACGTGCCCGGCCACGGCTCGACGGTCCGTGACTCGCCCGATCCCGACGTACCCGGAAGCGACTCGCCCGGTCCCGGTCCGGTGGCCCGCGATTCGCCGGACCTCCCGCGCAAGGCCCCGCCGGGTGAGCCCGCGCGCGGGGCGAGGGGGCGGGCTCCGGCGGGGGGCGGGGAGAGCGGTGCCGCAGGGCGGGACGTTCCCGTGCCGGTCCGCGGCGACCGTCCCAGCATCACCAGGGTCGCGCAGCTCGCCGGGGTGAGCGCGACCACGGTGTCGCACGCGCTGAACGGGCGGCGGCCGGTGGCCGAGGAGACGCGCCGCCGGGTGCTGGCGGCGATCGACCAGCTGGGGTATCGGCCCAACGTCCTCGCCCGGGGGTTGCGCACGAGCAGGAGCCAGACGATCGGGCTGATCATCCCGGACATCACCAACCCCTTCTACCCGGCGCTGGCGCGCGGGCTCCAGGACGTGCTGGGACCGGCGGGCTACGACGAGATCATCAGCAACACCGACGGCGACCGGGAGATGGAGCGCGCCGCGATCGAGCAGATGATCGCCCGGCAGGTGGACGGCCTCGCCTTCGCGGTCTTCCACACGCACGCCGAGGACCTGCTGCCCGTCATCGGGGCGGGCATCCCCGTCGTGCGGCTCGGGGGGCGCCTGGTCCAGGCCGGTGTCGACGTCGTCCACAGCGACGACGAGGGCGGGGCCGCCGAGGCCACCCGCTACCTGCTGGAACGCGGCTACCGCAGGATCGGCTTCGTCTGCGGCCCGCACGCGGAGGGGCCCGCGGCCGAGCGCGTCGCGGGCTACCGTTCCGCGCTGCTGGCCGCCGGAGCGGACGCCGACCCCCGGCTCGTGGCGCACACGCACTTCAGCCGGGCGGGCGGCTCCTCGGGCACCGCCCGCCTGCTCGACCTGCCGGAACCCCCGGAGGCCGTGCTGTGCGCGAACGACATCATGGCCATCGGCGCGCTCGACACGGCGGAGGAACGGGGGCTGCGCGTGCCTGCGGACCTGGCCGTCATGGGGTTCGACGACATCGAGGCGGCGAGCCTCGTCTCGCCGGGACTGACCACCATGGCCAACCCGGCCAGGGAGATCGGCCAGGCCTGTGCCCGCCGCCTGCTGGAGCGGCTGCGGGGCGAGACGGTGGAGCCCTCCGCCGAGACGGTCATCCCGGCGCGGCTGGTCCGCCGCCGGTCGGCCTGAACGGCCCGCCGCAGCCGGTCCGGAGGGTGTTTCGCCAGGTTGTCATATCGGTTTGGACAATTCGCGGTGTCGGCCCGGACACTCCACGGCGCGCCGAGCTCCTCGCCGGGGTACGGCGGCGTCGTCGGCCGGCCTCGCGGGGTTCCGTCACGTCCACATATATGCGTCTATGTCATCGGTGTCCGGCTGTGTCCGGTCGCGTCCCTCCTATCACTCCGGCGTGACCCTTGACACGCGCTGTGTTGCGTGTAAGTTTCGGAACCAATCTTAACGATTTGCGTGGACGTCGCCCCGTGATCCGGATCCCCGCCGGGGCACGGGTGTGAGCCCGGACTCATCCCCCGCGACCCCCCGAGGAAGTGACGATGCCGATGCCGATGCCAACCGGTCCATCCCGATCACCCGACCGCGCCCGCCGGGCGCCGGAGTCCGACAGAGGCGGGAGCACCGGGCCGTCGTACGCGGACCGTGCCGCCCGCGCCGCACGTACCGCACCGGTGGGGAAGGAAGCGACATGAGAGCAGGCAAGCGGGTCCTCGCCGCCGGTCTGGCGCTCGCGGTGGGACTCACCGCGAGCGCCTGCGCGGGCGGCGGGCAGAGCGGTGACCAGGGCGGCGGGCAGGCGGCCGGGCAGACGCTGAAGATGTGGACGTTCAAGCGGACCCACGCCGACGCCCTGACCAAGGCCGCCGAGCAGTTCAAGGCCGAGACGGGCATCTCCGTCACCATCGAGGCGGTCACCCCCGACGACGTGTTCGTCAGCAAGGTGCAGAGCGCCGCGCAGACCGGCGACCTGCCGGACGTGCTGGAGATGCACGCGGGCGGCGAGGACCTTGAGATGGGCTCCTCGGGGCTGCTGGTCGACCTGGCCGCCGACGTCTCCGACGCCTGGAAGCAGCGGCTGCTGCCGACCACCCGCGACGCCGGGCTGATGACCCAGCAGCGGATCGACCTCGCGGCCAACGACTCGCCGTACAAGCAGGTCAAGGCGGGCACCCTGTTCAGCGTGCCGTTCACGGCCGGTGCGTTCGGCATCGTCTACGCCAACAAGGAGAAGCTGAAGGCCGCCGGGCTCGACGCGGAGACGCCGCCGAAGACGTGGGAGGACTTCCTCGCCGCGCTCAAGACGACCACGGACAAGGATCCCAAGCAGGGCGGTCTCTCCCTGGGCCTGAAGGTGAGCCAGACCGGCTACAACTGGGCCTACCAGCCGCTGGCCCACTCCTACCTGGGCCAGGAGAGGTTCCACGCGCTGTTCGCCAAGGGCGCCGCGCAGGGCTTCGGCTCGCCCGACGGGATCAAGACGCTGGAGCTGTACAGCAGGCTCACCCCGTACTGGATGCCCGGTACGACGTCGCTCGGCATCGACGAGGCCGACATCGCCTTCGCACAGGGCAAGTCCGCCTTCAACGTCGGCGGCACCTTCACCCTGGCGTTCCTCGCGCAGAACGGGATGACCCCCGACAAGGTGCTCGCCTTCCCGATCCCGCCGTCGTCCGAGGGGGTCAACAAGGAGATCGTGATGGCGCCCCTGGCGCTCACCTCCCTCGGCGTCACCGCCACCAGCAAGAACCGGGAGGCGGCGGTCAAGTGGCTGGACTTCGTGACCTCGCCCAAGGGCGCGGGCGTCGTCGCGAAGACCTCGCTCGACCTGCCCGCGACCGACCTGGGCACGGAGGCCGAGGCCCTGCTCGGGCCCGACCTCGCGTCGCTGCAGAAGTACTTCACCGGTGCCCCGGAGGCCACCTACGACGCCGGTGACACCACCTTCTTCCCCTCCGACTACGACCAGGTCAAGCCCGGGGACCTGATGGTCAGGCTGACGCCGCTCAAGGAGGTCACCCCGCAGCAGGCCGGGCCGGAGATGGACAAGGTCATGGGCTCCATGTGGAAGTCCACCAAGTGAGCACCCTCACCACCGAGGATCGTGCCGGGCGGCTCCCCGCGGAGTCGCCCGGCCGTGACCGCAGGCGCGGCCGGAGCCGCTGGGGGCGGTGGCTGACCGGGTGGGCCTTCGTCCTGCCCGCGGTGGCGCTGTTCCTGCTGATGGGCGTCTACACCATCGGCACCGGCCTGGCGCTGAGCCTCGCCAAGTGGAACGGGCTCACCCCCGAGTGGAGGTGGGTCGGCTTCCAGAACTACCTCGACCTGCTGTACGCCGACCCGGTGCTCGCCCCCGAGCTGCGCCGGGCCGCCTGGAACACCTTCCAGGTCATGGTGGCCGTCCCGGCGCTCACGGTGGCCATCTCGCTTCCCCTCGCGGTCGCGCTGAACTCCGTCAAGCGGCTGCGCGGGGTGCTCCGCTCGGTGTACTTCCTGCCCTACGTCACCACCGGCATCGCGGTCTACTACGCCTGGCGCTACGTGCTGGAGCCCGACGGGGCGATCAACGTGTTCCTGCGGTCGGTCGGCCTGGGCAGCCTGTCGCAGCCGCAGGGCTTCCTCGGCAACCCGGACACCGCGCTTCCCACGCTGATCCTGGTCCTGGTCTGGTCGAGCGTCCCCGTCGCGACCCTGCTGTACCTCAGCGGGCTGCAGGGCATCGATCCCAACGTGATCGAGGCCGCCCACATCGACGGGGCCGCGCCGCGCCAGGTGATGCGCCGCATCGTCTGGCCGCTGCTGACGCCCCTCACCGCGGCCATCGTGCTGCTCGGCGTGCGGGACGCGCTGCACGGCTTCCAGATCTTCCTGATCATGACGAACGGCGGGCCCGGCGGGCACACCGACGTGCTCGGCCTCCAGGTCTACCGGCTCTCGTTCATGAAGGAACTCGCCCAGACCCTGGGGATGGCCAGCGCGCTGGGCTGGCTGCTCTTCGCCGGAGCCCTGCTGCTCACCCTGGTCAACGCGCGCCTGCTCAGGAGGATCCGATGATCGGGTCACGCATCGTGAGGACCATCGCCCGCACCGCCCTGGTGGCGTACGCGCTCATCAGCCTGTACCCCTTCCTGTGGATGCTGTCCGGCGCCTTCAAGACCAGGGAGGAGATCCTCCAGGGCGGCAACCTCATCCCGGTCAACCCCACCCTGGACACCCTGGTGACCACGTGGAGCCGCCTGCACTTCTTCGACTACTTCCTCAACAGCCTCCAGGTCACCGCGCTGACCGTCGCCGGTGTCCTGGTGGTCTACAGCCTCGCCTCGTACGCCTTCGCGGTGCTGGACTTCCCCGGCAGGAAGGTGCTCTTCTGGTTCTTCGTCTCGCTGCTGTTCGTCCCGGGCATCACGGTGCTGCTCCCCGTGGTGATCCTGGAGAAGGACCTCGGCATCCTGGGCTCGCACCTGGGCCTGGTCCTGCCGTTCGTCAACGGCACCGCCCCGCTGACGGTGTTGCTGCTCACCAACGGTTTCGGCTCGATCCCCAGGGAGCTGCGCGAGGCCGCCCGCGCGGACGGGGCGCGGGAGTTCCGGATCTTCTGGTCGGTCTATCTGCCGCTCGCCCGTCCCACCCTCATCACGGTCGCGGTGCTGACCGCGGTGCCGACCTGGAACGAGTACGTCCTGACGCGGGTGTCCCTCAACGACCCCTCTCTCTACACCCTGCCGCTCGGGCTGGAGACCCTGCTGTCGGTCAACGTCCCGCACTACAACGAGGTCATGGCCGCGTCCCTGATCATCGTCATCCCGGTCATCGCGCTCTTCCTGCTCCTGCAGCGCTACTTCGTCAACGGCCTCGTGGGAGCGGTCAAGGGATGAACCCCCTGGCAGGGCGGCCCGCCTTCGGCGGGGTGGGGCGGGCCGCCCGTATGTCCGGGGGAGCGAAAGGTCAGAGCCGGGTGAGGCGTACGGCGTCGGCGACGACGAGTCCCGTGCCGGAGGTCCACCGGCTGACGCCGACGGCGTTGTACGTCCCGGCCTTCAGCGCGAACGTCCCGATACTTCGCCAGGCTCCACCACCGGCCCGCTGGTCGGCGTACACCGTCCTGCTCCCCGAGGAGGTGGCGACGATGTACGGCGCGGAGCTGTTGTGGCCGGGGGCGGCCGGATACCAGACCTCGACCTGGTAGGTGGCCGAGGCGGGGACGGCGAACCGGTACCAGGCGACGTCGCTCGCGGTCACCGGCCTGGCCTGGCGGTGGTCGGGGCCGTGGCGCCCGGCGGCGGAGGTGGAGGCGGTCCAGTTCGCGCTCGCGGTGAACGCGCCGGAGGTGGAGTTGTCGACGGTCGCGGACCAGGGGGCGGTGCTCCCCGTGACGTACCGCATGTACTTGGCCCAGTCCCAGTGGGAGCCCGGGTCGGTGTGCGTGGCGCCGGGGACCTGGTTGTGCCCGATGATGTGCGAGCGGTCCTTGGGGATGCCGTACTTGTCGCAGAGGGCGCGGGTCAGGGCCGCCGAGGCGCGGTACATCGCGTCGGTGAACCAGGAGGCGTTGTTGACGAACCCCTCGTGCTCGATGCCGATCGACCTGGTGTTGTAGGACCAGTTCCCGGCGTGCCAGGCGATGTCCTTGTCGCGGACCATCTGGGTGACGTCGCCGTCGGAGGAGCGGACGACGTAGTGCGCGGAGACCTTCGCGGCGGGGTTCTGGAACCAGGAGATCGTGCCCGCGTACGCCCCCTGGGTGACGTGGATGACGACCCGGTCTATCTTGTGGCTTCCCGGCCTGGTCGCGGCGGTCCGGTTACCGGCGTTGGCGGCCACCCAGCTCGCGGCCGGGTAGTCCTGGCTCGGGGCCTTGGCGGCCAGTTCCCGCACGCCCTCGTAGACGCCGCGGTCCGCCTGCAGTTCCACCGGCGTGACGGTGACGACCTCGCCGCCCGCGACGGTGGCCCGGACACCCCTGCCGAGGAGGTCGTAGACGGTGTCGGCGTACAGCCTGGCCGTCTCGGAACCGGAGGCGTTGCCGTACTTGGCCACGGCCGGGTACCACCGCCCGGCGTCCTTCCTGGCGGCGGCGTCGAGGCCGAGCGCGTCGGCGTGGGAACGCAGCACCGCGGCACCGCCGAGGACGTTGGCCGTGTCGTCCGTCTTCAGCGTCGCCGCCGGTGTGCCGGTCAGCTGGGCCGCGCGTTCCAGGGCGCGCACGGTGGGGTTGCTGACCAGGTGCATGACCCCGTACCCGCCGCTCGCGCTCGGCTCGCCGTCGTGCCCGTCGAGGTGCGTCTCCGCGTACGCGAGCGCCACGAGCAGGTCGCGCGGCACGTCGTACGCGGCGGAGGCGCGAGCGAAGGCGTCCGCCAGGGGACCCGCCGACCGGGCGCTCACGGCCTGGGCGGGCGCGAGGAGCAGGACGGCGAGAACGGCGGACAGGATCGCGGCTGACCGGCGGTGCGAGCGCGGCCGGGCGTTCTGCACGGAGTCTCCTTGGGAATCGGGAATCCGGCCCCGTCCGGGCACCGGCTGATTCGGCACCGTAAAGGACAATTACGATAAATGTAAATAATTAACACTCCTTTGTTTGTTGGCGACAATTGTTCCCTTTGATCTGATAGGCCGCTGTATTCGCTGGTCGGAGGGTCGCGCGGAGCCGCACGGGAGGAGCGGGGGCGGGGACGGGGGCAGAACAGGGGGATCGGGGGAGAGGAGCGGGATCGGCGACTCCGTGACCGCCCGGACGGTGCCGGGACGCCGGAGGGTGGATGCCCCGGCCGGTTCCGCCGTGAAGTCGGGGTCCAATGTGAGGCCGGGGGTCCGCTGTGAAGCCAGGGTTGGCTGTGAGGCTGGAGTTCGCTGTGAGGCCGGGTTCCGTCATGAGCCGGGGGCTGCTGTGAGCCTGCTGTGAGGCCAGGGTTCGCCGTGAGGCCGGGGTCCACTGTGAGGCCGGGTTCCGTCGTGAAGCCGAGGTCCGCTGTGAAGCCGGGGCCCGCTGTGAGGCCGGGGCGGAAAAAGGGGCGTGCCGTGCCCGGGGGTCCCGGGCACGGCACGTGCCTGTTCTCGAAAGGTCCCGCCGTCCCTCAGTTGGGCGGGGTCAGGTTGACGAAGGCACTGCAGTTGGCAGGCCACGCCGGGATCAGCAGCGTTCCCGGTGTGGGGAACGCGGTGCAGGTCGTCCGGGCGATCGTGCCCGCCGGGTTCGCCACCGTGACGTAGAGGTTGGTCAGGTCCTGCTCAAGCGAGACCCTGTTCACGCCCGTGGGATAACCGGTCACCCCGGAGATGTTGTTCCAGGTGGGAGTCGTCCGAGGGTCCCGGATCGAGGTCGCTCCCACAGTGGAGACGTACGCGGTGAACTCGGTGACGCCGCCACGCGAGGTCGCGAGGTCGTTGGCGGATCCCGCCGGGCCCGTGGGCCCCGCCGGTCCGACCGGTCCCGCCGGTCCCGCGGGACCGGTGGAGCCCGTCTGGCCGGTCGGTCCCGCCGGTCCCGCCGTACCGGACGGTCCGATCGGGCCGGTCAGTCCCTGCGGGCCGGTCGCGCCCGCCGGTCCCGCCGGTCCCGCCGGTCCCGCGGGACCGATGGTGCCGATGGGTCCCGCCGGTCCCGCCGGACCTGTCTGGCCCGTCTGGCCGGTCGGTCCCGGAGGCCCCGCCGCGCCGACCGGGCCGATGGCGCCCGCGGGTCCCGCGGGCCCGATGAGGCCCGCCGGTCCGATCGGTCCCGCCGGTCCGATCGCGCCCGCGGGTCCTGCCGGACCCGCCGCTCCGGTCTGGCCGGTCAGTCCTGTCTGGCCCGTCTGCCCTGCCGGTCCCGCGGGTCCGATCGGACCGGCCAGTCCGGGCAGGCCGATGAGACCCGCCGGTCCCGCCGGTCCCACCGGTCCGATGAGGCCCGTGGGTCCCGCCGGTCCCGCGGGACCGATGAGGCCCGCGGGTCCCACGGGACCCACCGGTCCCACGGCGCCCACCGCGCCCGCGGGGCCGATCGCTCCCGCCGGTCCCACGGGTCCCGCCGGGCCCGTCAGGCCGGTCGGACCCGCCGCCCCGACCGGACCGGTGGCACCTGTCTGGCCGGTTTGCCCGGTGGCACCCGTCTGACCGGTGCGGCCCACGGCGCCCGCGGGTCCTGCCGGACCCACCGCTCCCACGGGGCCGATGGGACCCGCCGGGCCCGTCGCCCCGACGAGGCCGGCCGCTCCGGCGGGCCCTGCGGGCCCGATCGGGCCGATGGAACCCGTCTGGCCGGTGGCACCTGTCTGTCCGGTCTGTCCTGCAGGCCCGATCGGGCCGATGGGGCCCGCCGGACCCGCGGATCCGATCGGACCCGCCGGTCCGATCGGCCCGACAAGGCCCGTCGGGCCCGCGGGTCCGACGGGTCCCGCGACGCCCGTCGGCCCGGAGGGGCCGATGGGGCCCACCGGCCCCACGGGTCCGGCCGCGCCGACGGGGCCGATCAGCCCCTGCGGTCCCGCCGCGCCGGCCGGTCCGGCCGGGCCGGAGGGCCCCAGCGGGCCGATCGGGCCCACGGGGCCCACGGGGCCGGTCTGCCCGCTCTGTCCTGTCTGACCGGTGGGTCCCGCGGGACCCAACTGCCCGATGGGCCCGGTGGGACCCGCGGGGCCCGCCGGTCCGGCCAGGCCCTCGGGGCCCACGGGGCCTTCTGGCCCGATCAGACCCTGCGGTCCGACGGGGCCCGTCTGCCCGGTCTCCCCTGTCTGTCCGGTCGCTCCTACGGGACCCTCCGGTCCGGCCAGCCCTGTCGGCCCGATCGGGCCGATGGGCCCGGCGGGACCTGCCTCACCGATCGGGCCGCGCAGCCCGTCGGCACCGGCCGGACCAGTCAAGCCCTGGGGACCCTCCGGTCCGCTGGGGCCGGGCAGGCCGTCGAGACCTGCCGGTCCCGCCGGTCCCACGGGTCCCAGCGCACCGGCGGGGCCGACCAGCCCCTGCGGTCCCGCCGGACCGTCGGCGCCGACCGGTCCGGCCGGTCCTTGGAGGCCGGTTGCTCCGATGGGTCCGGGTATGCCGTCGGCTCCGACGGGTCCCGTGGGACCGACCGGTCCTTGGAGGCCGGTTGCTCCGATGGGTCCGGCTACGCCGTCGGCTCCGATGGGTCCCGTGGGACCGACCGGGCCCTGCGGACCCTCGGCTCCCGCGGGTCCCGAAGGTCCGGGCAGCCCGTCCAGCCCGTCGAGACCGGCGGCTCCCTCCGCTCCCGGCGCGCCGTCCGCGCCAGCCGGACCGGCCGGACCGGGGAGGCCCGGCGCACCGTCGGCGCCCGCGAGGCCGGAGGGACCTTGAGGACCCTGGGGACCTTCCGGCCCGGTGGGTCCGGGTGAGCCGTCGGCGCCCGTGGGTCCCGTGGGCCCGGCCGGTCCCTGGCGGCCTTCCGGTCCGACGGGGCCGGGCGCGCCGTCGGCGCCGTCCGCGCAGGAGGGGCCGCGCTGCCCCTGGGGACCCTCCGGCCCGGCCGGGCCCTGCGCGCCGTCGGCGCCTTTCGCGCCCTCGGGGCCGGGAGGCCCCTGGGGGCCCTGGCCACCCGTGGGGCCGGACAGGCCGGGCGCGCCGTCGAGGCCCGCGAGGCCCGCCGCACCGGGCACGCCCTGAGGGCCTGCCGGGCCCGCCGGACCCGGGGCGCCTCCCGCACCCGCGGGGCCCGCCGCTCCGGCCGCACCCTGGGCGCCCGGAGGTCCGGGCAGACCGGCAGGACCGGGTGCGCCGTTGGCGCCCGCCGGGCCCGTCCGGCCCGCCGGGCCCTGGACACCGGCCGGTCCCATGGGTCCGGTGGGGCCCGGCGCTCCCGCCGGACCGGCCGGTCCCTGGGGCCCGGGGGGACCCGGGATGTCGATCAGAGGGCGCGACCCCTTGGGCGCGGACGTCCCGCTGGGCGCTCCCGCCGGATCCGGCGGATCGGCGGACCTCGTCGCGACCCGTTTGCTCACCGGCTCTTTCGGCTCCGCGAGGTCGCCCGGCCACGCCGTGCCTTTCGCGGTGGCCTGGCCGCGAGGCTCGGACCGGGCGCGCGGGCATCCCCAGTGGCCGAGCCGGCACGCGCATCGCGCGCCCCGGAGGCCGGAACAGGTGCTCCCCGTCCGAAGGCGCGGTTTTCCGAGGGCGTCGGCGAGATGGCGGCCAACGAGGGCGGTGACGAGGTCCGACGGCGGGTTGAGCCGGGCGGTGTTCGTCTCCATGGTCGAGGCACCGGCGGGTGTCTGGCACGATGCCGCCAGAAAGGCTCCGGCGATCGTCGCCATGGCCGCCCACGCCTGGGCGCGCCCGCCGGGCTTCGAGAAAGAAATCCTTTTATTGCCGCTGTGAGTCATCTTTTCCGTTTTACTCGCTGTTCTGAGGAGTTGGGATATCAACACCAAAATGGTGACCAGCGGTAATTACCCAGTGGAATAAAAGATGACGCGGCGGCTTTTCCAGTAAATCTTAAATTGAGATAAAGGTGACTCCAAATGCGCGGCCATCGCTTTTGGGGAGTAGTGCGCTGATTCGCGCCCGGTGCCGTCCAGGGGTCAGCGGGCCGCCAGCCGGTTCGCCTCGTCCTTGGAGACGGTGTACGAGGCCCCGCAGAAGGTGCACTGCATTTCGTGCCTCGTCCGTACCGGGAACAGCGGGATGAAGAACAGGCTGAACTTGGTGACCCGCCGTGACAGCACCTGTGCCGCCGCGTTGCCGCAGTTGCGGCAGACCAGGGTGACGACCCCGAGCCGGTGGGCCACCGTACGCAAACCGAAGATGAGCATCATCCAGACATACCCGATACGGGGCCGCTATTCCCCGTGCTTCATCACCCCTTGTCCGCGCCCTCGTTGGCGCCTCGGATGAAGTAGCGCTGGAAGATCACGAAGATGATCGCGACCGGGATGGTCGCGAGCACCGCCGCGCCGAGCTTGAGCGGATACTGGGTGCCGCCCCCGAGGGAGCCGCTGACCAGGTCGGCCAGGCCGCGCGGCAGGGTGAAGAGGCTGGGATCCTGGACGGCGACCAGGGTGTGCGGGAACTCGTTCCAGCTGCTCTGGAAGGAGATGATCGTCAGGGTGATGACGGCGGGGCGTCCCATCGGCAGCACCACCGACCAGAAGATGCGGAAACGGCCCGCCCCGTCGATCCGCGCCGCCTCCTCCACGCTCACCGGGATCGACTCGAAGAACTGCTTCATGATGAACACCCCGGCCGCGTCCGCGATGATCGGCAGGATCAGCGCGGTGTAGCTGTCGTAGATGCCGAGCTGGTTCAGCACCAGGAACTTCGGGATGAACAGCACCACCCCCGGGACCGCGATGATCGCGACGATCGAGGTGAAGAGCGCCTTGCGCCCCCGGAAGCGCAGCCGGGCGAGCGCGTACCCGGCGAGGGAGTCGAGGAACACCCGGCCGACGGTGATGACGACGGTCACCAGCACCGAGTTGGCCAGCCACAGCGGCATGCCGGTGTCGACGAAGACGCGCTCGAAACCGGCGAGCGTCGCCGGGTGCGGGATCGGCGAGAGCGGGTTGGCCGTGGCGTCGGGCTCGGTCTTGAACGAGTTGGCGACCTGGATGACGAACGGATAGAGGAAGACCAGCGAGAAGAAGACCAGGACGGCGTACCCGCCGAAAGTGGAGAACAGTGAGCGGATGCCCCCGCCCGCCCCCTCCGGACGGGCGGGGGCGGGACGGGTCTTGGCCGCGGACATCATGCCCTCCTCTGGCGTGGCGCGCGGGGTTTCGCGGACCCGCCGTCCTTGGTGTCCCTGTCGCGCATGACCCACCGCTGGAACGCCGCCAGCACCACGATGAGCACGAACAGGACGAACGAGATGGCGGCGCCGGAGCCGTAGTCCAGCTCCTTGAAAGCCGTCTGGTACGACAGGAAGGCCGGGGTCAGGGTTGTCTTGGCGGGTTTGCCCTGACTCATCACGTACACCTGGTCGAAGACCTGCCAGGTGGCGATCAGGCCGAGGGTGAGGACGAGGAACATGGTCGGCTTGAGCATCGGCAGCGTCACGTAGCGCAGACGCTGGCGGGAGGTGGCGCCGTCCAGCATGCTCGCCTCCTCCAGGGTCACCGGGATGTCCTGGAGGGCGGCGAGGAACATCAGCATGAACGTGCCCGAGGTGGTCCAGACGACCAGGATGATGATCGTGCACATGGCCACGCTGGGACCGGACAGCCAGTCCCACCACGACAGCCCGAACGGGCCGCCGCCGGTCAGCGCGTCGGGGGGCGCCTCGGGATCGACCAGTCCGACGGAGCCCAGCAGCAGGTGCAGCACGCCCCGCGCGTCGGAGAACCATGGGGGCCCGTGGACGCCGACCATCGCGAGCAGCTTGTTGACCGCGCCCGCGTTGCTGAAGATGAACAGGAACAGGACGCTGATCGCCACCGAGCTGGTCACCGAGGGAAAGAAGAACGCGGTGCGGAAGAAGGTCTTGCCCTTCAGCATCCGGCGGTTGACGATCAGCGCCAGGCCGAGTGCCAGGACCGTCTGGGCGGGCACCACGACCAGCACGTAGTAGAAGTTGTTGCGAAGGCTCGTCATGAAGTTCAGGCGGCTCAGGTCGTCCTTGGTGAACAGCTCGGTGTAGTTGTCCACGCCGACGAACGGCACCTGCGCCCGGAACGGGCTGCCCTGCCCGTTCCAGTCGGTGAGGCTCACCCACAGCGCCATCAGGATCGGCAGCACCATGAACAGGGTGAGGATCACCACCACCGGCGCCACGAAGAGCCAGCCCGCGATGTTCTCCCTGGCCTTGTCGCCAAGACGGCGCGCGGGACGCCGGGGTGCGGTCGTTGTCTCGGCCACGTCAGTCTCCCTTGCGTCCGGCGCGCGGCCCCCGAAACGTTCCAGGGGCCGCGCGCCGGTCTGACCTAGTTGCCGAGCGCGGCCTGTGTGTTCTTCTGCAGGTTCGCCAGGATCTTCTTGGGGTCACCCGCGGGCAACTGCTGGATCGCGGTGTCGAAGTCGGCCAGCACGCTGTCCATCTTGGGGGCGTTGACCGGCCCCTGGGCGTACTCGGCGCTGTCGACGAACGGCGCGTCCTCGGGGAAGGCCTGGACGAAGGCGTCCTTGGCCGACTGGCGCGAGGGCATCACGCCGAACGCCTTGGCGAAGGCCATCTGCTGGTCGGCCTTGGTCATCGCCTCGACGAAGGCGATCGCCTGCTCCTTGTACTTGCTCTTGGCGGCGATGCCCCAGCAGGTGGTGAAGGACAGGGTGCCCTTGCCCTTGGGACCGGCCGGAAGCTCGTGGGCGCTGTACTTGACGTCCGGGTAGTCGGCCTTCATCGCGCCCTTGATCCAGTTGCCCTCGATGGTCATCACGGCCTTGGCCTTGCCGAAGGCCTCCCCGCCCCAGCCCGCGTCCACCTGCTTGGGGAACTGGGCGAGCTTCTCCTTCAGCAGGCCCTGCACGTAGCTCAGGCCCGCGACGTTCTCCGGGGTGTCGGCGGTCGCCTTCTTGCCGTCGGGGCTGACGATCCAGCCACCGGCCTCCACCATGAACGCGCCGACCCGGTCGCGCGTGTCGCCGATGACCAGCGGGGTGACGTCCGGCTCCTTCTCCTTGAGCTTCTTGGAGACCGCGGTGAGCTGCTCCCAGGTGGTCGGCACGTCGGCGTCGGTGAGCCCGGCCTTCGCCCACAGGTCGTCGTTGACGATCAGCGACAGCGTGGAGAAGTCCTTGGGCGCGCAGTAGAAGGTGCCGTTGTAGGTGAACGTCTCGCGCAGGCCGGGGTAGAAGTCGGCGGCTTCGGAGATCTTGTCCGCGTACGGCTCCAGCGCGCCGACGCTCGCGTAGTCGGCGAAGCGCGCGGCGTCGACGTAGAACACGTCCGGCGGGTTGCTCCCGGCGAAGGCCTGGCCGAGCTGCTGGGTCAGGTCCTGGGCGGGGGTGATCGTCGCGGTGCTGCCCGAGGACGCCGACCACGTCTTGGCGGCCTCGCGCAGCGCGTTCGTCTCCGCGTCACCGGAGGAGCCGATGAGCACCTGCAGGCTGGCGGGCCCGCTGCTCTGCGGGGCGGCGCTCTGCCCGGCGGAGTCGTCGAAACCGCTGCCGCAGGCGGCCGTGGTCGCCAGGGTGCCCGCGGCGAGCGCGGCGAGTGCCGCGGTACGGAGGCTGTGCTGCTTGGTCGGCTGTTTCATCGTGCTTTTCCAATCTTCCCGGGGGGTGATCTGAAGGGTGGTCAGGTGGTCGTACGGTCGTGCGGCTACGTGGTCATGACGACTGCCGGAGAACCAGGGACGGCTGGAGCAATACGTGCGTGCGGGGCCCACCGGCCTCGGGGTCGCCGAGGGCGCCGGGGGCGCGGGAGGTACCGGGGTCGCCGGAGTCACCGCCGGGGGAGGGCGGGTCGAACAGCCGGGTGAGCAGGCCGACGCAGCCGGACGCGGCCTCGGCCAGCGGCTGGCTGACGCTGCTGAGCCCCACCGCCTTCGCCACCGGCGTGTCGTCGAAGCCGATCACGCTGACCGGGAGGCCCTCCTCGCCGCCCGCCTGCCCCGCGACCGTGAGACGCCCCTCGGCCGTCAGGCGTCCCGAGGCGGTCAGCCGCCCCGAGGCCGTGAGGGAGCGGACGGCGTGCAGCGCGCCGAGGGCGAGCGAGTCGCTGGCGCAGACCAGCGCGGTGATCGGCCGCTCGGCGCGCAGCAGGTCGCGGGCCGCCTTCTCGCCGTCGGCCACCCCGTCGTCGGTGGCCTGGTCCAGGCCGGCCGGGTCGATCCCGGCGGCGACGAGGGTCCTGGCCCAGCCGGACCTGCGGTCGTCGCCCACGCCGGAGCCGGGCGGCCAGCCGAGGAACCCGATCCGCCGGTGACCGGTGTCGAGCAGGTGGCGGGTGGCCGCCGCGGTGCCCGCCGCGCCGTCCACGTCGACCCACGGGTGCCACGGATCACCGGGGGCGTCCGGGATTCCCGGCTCCCCCCAGGGCCGCCCGAACGTGACGAACGGCAGCCGCCGCTCGCGCAGCCACGCGGGACGGCCGTCGCCGTAGTAGGTGCTGGCGAGCACGAAGGCGTCCGGCTCGTGGCTTCCGACCAGCTCGTCGAAGGTGTCGATCTCCGCACGCTCGTCGTCCGCGGCGTAGAGCAGGATCCGGTATCCGGCTCGGGCGGCCGAGGCGGTGAGCCCGTGCAGGAACCGGTCCAGCACCGAGCCGTTGATCCCGTCCCGGTCCGGCTGGATGCGCGTGGCGATCAGCCGCGAGCGGCCGGTCCGCATCTGCCGCGCGGCCTGGCTGGCCCGGTAGCCGAGCGCCTCGATGGCCTCCCGCACCCGGTCGCGGGTCTCCTCGCGGACCAGCTCGGGGCTGTTGAGCACGTTCGACACCGTCTGGCGCGACACCCGGGCACGACGTGCGACGTCGGTAATCGTCACCTTCGTGGCCATATGTACCTTTCCGAGGGTTTGAACGTTCAAAGGGGGATGAGGCATGATTGGATCGTTCAAGTAAACGGAGCGTAATGGTTGGATCGTTCAAGTAAAGAGAGTGTTTCGCAATGTGCACCCCCCGGCCGTCGTCTGTCAAGGCGTCACCGGCCCGACACGATCCCAGGGAGCCAGTCGTGTTCGACGACGCCTCATCCCCCACCACCCGGGTGGACACGGTGGCCGGTTCCACCGCGGCCTACCGCCTCCAGCCACTGCTGCACGACCTCGTCAGCACCGTGCTGGCGCCGACCGTCGCGCTGAGCGACGGCGACGGGCAGATCCGCCCGGCCGGTGTCCAGGGCGTGTTCCACGCGGACTCCCGCGCCCTGTCGCAGGCCACCCTGACGATCGACGGCCGCGAGCTTGAGGCCGTCGGCCACGCCCCGCAGGGGCCGGGCGCCACCAGGTTCGTCCTGCTGGCCCGCTGGCTGGGTGATCCCGTCCCCGATCCCACTGTACGGATCGAGCGGTTCCGGCAGGTGATACCGGGTGGCCTGGAAGAACGTGTCGAGATCGTCTCCAGCGCGACCGTACCCGTCACCGCCGTCGTGAGCCTGGAACTGGGCTGCGACTTCGCCCCCATCGAGGTGGTGAAGTCCGGCGGCGACACCGCCGAGGCCGCGCCGGAGCGCACCGCGCCCGGCGAGATCTCCTGGACCTCCGGCGGCGTCCGGGTCGTGGCGACCGGCACGGACGCGCGGGCCGAGTCCACCGGGTACGCCCGCACGGGTTTCCTGCACTGGCCGGTCGAGCTGGCACCCCGCGGCCGGGTCACCCTCTCCTGGCGGGTCGAGGTGCACGACCCCCAGGCCGTGGTGACCGCGCCCGACCACCCCGCCGAGTGGGCGGCGGGGGAGGCGGCCCCCCGGGTCGTCGCCACCGACCACCGGCTGAGCAGGCTCTTCGAGCAGTCCATGGACGACCTGCGCGCGCTGCGGCTGGCCGAGACCTCCGCCCCCGGCGACACCTTCCTCGGCGCGGGGGTGCCCTGGTTCCTCACCCTCTTCGGCCGCGACAGCATCTGGGCCGCCCGCATGCTCCTGCCGCTCGGCACGGACCTGGCCATGGGCACCCTGCGGGTACTGGCCCGCAGGCAGGGAACCAAGATCGACCCAGGCTCCGGCGAGGCCCCCGGGAAGATCCTGCACGAGCTGCGCCGCCACGAGTTCGCGGTCGAGGGCAACGGCCTGCACCTGCCCGCCGCCTACTACGGCACGATCGACGCCACCCCGCTGTGGATCAGCCTGCTGCACGACGCCTGGCGCTGGGGCGCCCCCGCCGAGGAGATCGCCGCGCTGCTGCCCCACCTGGAGGCCGCCCTCGGCTGGCTCGGCGGGCACGCCGACCCCGACGGGGACGGTTTCATCGAGTACGTCGACACCAGCGGCCGGGGCCTGGCCAACCAGGGCTGGAAGGACTCCGGCGACGCGCTGCGCTTCCACGACGGCCGCCAGGCCCAGCCGCCGATCGCCCTGGTCGAGGTGCAGGGCTACGCCCACCAGGCGGCCCGGCAGGGCGCCGACCTGCTGGAGGCGTTCGGCCGTCCCGGCGCGGACCGCTGGCGCGAGCACGCCTCGGCACTGGCCGAGCGCTTCCGGGCCCGCTTCTGGGTGGAGGGGCCGAGGGGGAGGTTCCCCGCCCTGGCCCTGGACCGGGACAAGCGCCCGGTCGACGCGCTGACCAGCAACATCGGGCACCTGCTCGGCACCGGCCTGCTCACCGGGGAGGAAGAGGCCGGGATCGCCGACCTCCTCGTCTCCCCGGAGATGGCCGGTGGCTTCGGCCTGCGCACGATGTCGGCGGACGCGGGCGGCTTCAGCCCGCTGTCGTACCACTGCGGGTCGATCTGGGCGCACGACACCGCGATCGTGGTCGCCGGGCTGGCCCGCGCCGGGTTCGCCACGCACGCGGCGACCCTCGCCGAGGGACTGCTCGCGGCGGGCGAGACGTTCGGCTACCGGCTGCCGGAGCTGTACGGCGGCGACGACCGCTCGGCGCTCGGGCGCCCGGTGCCCTACCCCGCCGCCTGCCGCCCGCAGGCGTGGTCCGCCGCCGCCGCGGTGACCGTCGTGCACGCGGCCCTCGGCCTCTACCCCGACGTGCCCGGGGGCCGGATGCTGCTGCGCCCGCTCGCCGGTGCCCCCCTGGGCGCGGTCTCCGTACGCGGCCTGCGGGTCGCCGGGGCGGAGGTGAGCGCGGCCGTCGACCGGGACGGCGAGGTCGTCGTGACCGGCCTGCCCGGGGGAATCTCCACCGAGCGGTCCTCGACCTGAGCCGGACGCGCCCACCGGACCGCCGGGGCGGGGGCGTCCGGGCCTTCCCGGGGTGGCCGCCGCGCGGGGTGCCGGTCGTCCGGCGACGGGACACCCGGGCCGGGCTCGGGGCGGGTGACCGCTGACGCCACGGCGCGCGTCGTCTGCCGTCGGCGGCGGGTCGGCGGGTCGGCGGTGGGCCAGCGATGGGTCAGCGGTGGGACGCCTCAGCCCAGGTGGCGGCCGAACCAGTCCAGGACGCGCCGGTACGCCTCGGTGGCGGCACCGGCGTCGTAGCGAGGGCCGGTGTCGTTGAAGAAGGCGTGGTCGACGCCGGGAAACGTCACGATCTCGTGCTCCAGGCCCGCCCTCTCCAGGGCGGTCCCGGCCTCGTCGCGGGTGGCGTTGACCCGGTCGTCCCGCTCGGCGTAGATCGCGAGGACGGCGGCCCTCGACCCGGAGAGGTCGGCGTTGTCGGGGAGCGGGCCGTAGAACGGGACGGCCGCCGACAGGCGAGGCTCGTCCGAGGAGAGCAGCAGCCAGGTCATGGCGCCGCCGAAGCAGAAACCGGTGACGCCGAGCCCCTTGCCGGGGGCGCCCCGCTCCAGCTCGCCCAGGGCGGCCTTCATGTCCGAGACGAAGCGTTCGGACGAGATGCTCCCCAGTGCCGCGGTGGCTCGCGCCGGGTCCTCGAAGGAGGCGGTCCCGCCCTCGCGGGAGAGCAGGTCGACGGCGAGCGCGCAGTAGCCGTCGGCCGCCAGGCGCCCGGCCACCGACCGGATGTGGTCGGTGAGCCCTCGGTTCTCGTGGATGACCAGCACCGCGCCCCGAGGGTCCGCGGGCGCCGCCCAGGCGCCCCGGAGGGTGACACCGCTCTCGGCGCCGGGAAAGATGATCTCCTCGGTCGGCAGGGGAGGCGGGTCCGCGGGCGAGGCCCCGTCTGAGGGCGCGGCGGACGCCGTCGCCGTACCGGATCCCGTGGCGGCCGGTGTGCCGGGTCCTGCGCTGAGCCTCGTACCGGATCCTGTGGCGGGTCCCGCGGTGGCCGGTGTGCCGGGTCCCGTGGTGGGGCTCGTACCGGATCCCGTTATGGGTCCCGTGGTGGCCGGTTTGGTCGTGTTCCCTCCACCGGCTCCCCAGGCCGTGAGCAACGCGCCCGCGGCGGGGGCCGCCAGTCCGAGCAGGGTCAGGCGGTGCAGCGCCTCGCGCCGGGGGATGAGCCCTTCCGCGTGGTCGACCGCGACCTCCTCCGCGAGGTACCGGTGAAAAGACGTCACCAGCACACGGTAGGACCGGCCGGTGAAAGCCACGGCAAAGCCGGGCCACGCGCCGTCACCCGGTGGAGACCCTCGTGACGACGGTCCACGCGCCCGTGCGCGTACCGAGGGCCATGTGACCGACACCCTCGCTCCCCCGACAATCCACGTGCCCGTGAACATACCTTTTGTCGCCGCCCGGCAGGTTCGCCGGTGTGGAGACCCTTCTCGCCCCGGCGGGAGGTCGTTATTTCGGATGAATACCATTCCCATAAATAGTTGTGTCCTTTATTTGAGGTCAGAAATTTCCCGCCTTTCTGGTGCACACTGAGCGCGTCACATCAGGTGGGCGAGAGGACGGGAATGGTCATTGTCGAGGTCGAGGGACGTGCCGGTTCGACGCCGATCCAGATCGCCGTCGAGGAGGCGCCACGATCGGACCTGTCCGACGTCTACGGCGGGGAGTCGACGCGCGACGTGCGGGAGAAGGTCCTCAAGCTCGCACGACCGCTCTTCTCCGAGGCCATCGACCTCGTGGGTTCGTGCGCGGAGGAGGTGAAGCGGCGGCTGGACTCGATGCCGGAGGAAACCCGCCCGGACGAGCTGGAGACGCGGTTCGCGGTGAAACCGGACGCGAAGTTCGGGGCGGCCATCGTGGAGACCGCGAGCGGGGCCCGGCTTCAGGTGATTCTCCGCTGGAAGGGCCGAAGTTCGTGAGCGACCGGCCTTTCTTTCCTCTTCTTCCCTGCGCTTACATCGTCGGCCAGGACCGGTTTCGCCGGATGCTGGAGATCGCCTATGTGATGCCGTCCATCGGCGGGGTGCTGGTCAGCGGAGAACGGGGTACGGCGAAGTCGACGATGGTGCGCGCCTTCGCCCGGATGATGTACGGCGAGCTGCCGGTGACGCTGCCCATCAACGCGACCGACGACCGGGTGCTCGGCGGCTGGCAGATCGACGCCCTGATGAGAGGCGAGCCCCGCCCGCAGCCGGGACTGCTGGAGAGCGCGGACCGGAAGCTGCTCTACATCGACGAGGTCAACCTGCTGGACGACCACGTCGTCAACATCATCCTCGACGTGGTCTCGACGGGCCTGCTGGTCGTCCAGCGCGACGGCCTGGACCGGCCGGAGATACCGGTCTCGTTCACCCTCGTCGGCACCATGAACCCCGAGGAGGGCGGGCTGCGCCCGCAGCTGCTCGACCGGTTCGGCCTGCTGGTGCCGATCCACGCGGAGTCCGACCCGGACGTACGCCGCGACATCCTCATGACCGTGCTGCGGTTCGACGAGGAGCGCCAGCGCCCGGACTCGGCGTGGCTGGATCGCGGCGCCGAGCTGGATCGCGAGCGCCGCCTTCAGGTCGAGGCCGCGCGCCTGGCCGTCACGGACGTGCCGTTCACCGGGGAGGACGCGTCCCTGTGCGCCCGGATCGCCACGGAGTTCGAGATCGCTGGTCACCGCGGGGAGATCGTGATGGCGCAGGCCGCGCGGGCGGCGGTCGCCCTCGAAGGCCGTACGGAGGTCACCCCCGGCGACATCGGCGCGGTCGCGCCGTACGCGATCATGCATCGGCGCCCCGAGGCCGCCTACGGCGAGAGCATCGCCTGGAGCGACAAGGACGTGGAGCGGCTCGACCGGATTCTCGCGAAGGGATAGCCGTGGACGTCCGCGAACGGGTGGCCACCGCGCTGGCGTGCGCGGCCCTGGACCGCGGGCTGTCCGGGGTCCTGCTGTTCGACCTGGATCCCGAACTCGCCACGCCGCTGGCCCGGTGGCTCGCCGATCTGCTGGGCCGTGCCGACGGCGTCAGCGTGCTCGGCTCCACGACGTCCGAGGACGACCTGTGGACCCGGATCCGCCCCGGGCCCGTGGACGGAACGGGGTTTCGCTGGGCCCCCGGCCCGCTGATGGACGAGGAGGGTCGGCCCGGCGTGATCCTGGTCCCCGATCTCGCGAGGCTCAGCCAGGCCGGTGTCCGTGCCGCCGTCACCACGGTCGCCGCCGACGTCGCCCACCTGGAACGCACCGGACGGCACCTGTCCTGGATGCCGGAGAGCCGGTGGCTGGCCTGCTGCCGCCGGGACGACGTCGGACGGCTCTCGCCCCACCTGCTGGACCGCTTCGCCGTACGGGTCGACGCCGAGGGGCTGCGTGGCCCGCTGGACGACGCCGACCCCCTCTGGCGCCGGGCGCTTCGCTCGGCCCGCTCGGGCCGGTCGCCGGGCCTCTCGCTCGCCGCCGCCGACCGGGTCCTGCACCGTTTTCCCCAGACCGGAGCCGGGACGCGCCGTGAGCTCGCCCTCGCCAGGACCGGCCGGGCACTGGCGGCGCTGCGTGGAGCGTCCGTGGTCGAGGCGGAGCACGTCGACGACGCCGCCCGGCTCATCGGGCTGCTCGCGGCGGCGCCCGGCGACGACCCCGAGACCGCACGGCCGGGTAGGGACGGAGACCCCGTCACGCGTGACCGGGCGGGATCCGGCCTCGCCGGGCAGGTCGTGCGGGAGGTGGGCGCCGCACCGGCCGGGCCCGAGATCCTGGCCGCCGTCCCGCTCGGGGAGACACCGGCGACCGGCGACCCGTACCCGGAGGACCGCGCGGATCCGCAGCACGACGGTGAGTCCCTGCGCTCGCCCCGGCGGCGCCGTGCCGAGGACGGCCCCGCGCGCGGGCACGCGATCGGCGCCGGGCCTGCCCGCACGGTGCGCGACATCGCCCTCGTCCCGACCCTGCTGGTGTCGGCGAAGTTCCAGACGGTGCGCTGCCGGGACCACTACGCCCTCGCCCGCGCCGGAACGGCCCACCCGCTGCACATCCTGCCCGCCGACCTGCACAGCCACCGCCGGGCACCCCGCCCTGGACGGCTGCTGGTGCTGCTGCTCGACCACACCTGCCGGGGCGGCTGGGACTGGCACGCCACCCTCGCGCCCTACCTGAGCTGGGGCTATGCCGCGCGGGCCGCCGTCGGCGTGGTCGAGGTGGGGGCGGCGGACGCCCCCGACGAGGTCCGCGCACAGTGCTTCTCGGCGCGCAACCTGCTCGATCCCCGGGTCGAGGAGGCCCTGGAACGCCCACCGGGCCTGGCCACGCCGCTCGCGCACGGGCTCGCCCTCGCCACGCGGCTGCTGCGGCACGACACCCAGCACGGCGACGCGACCGTGGACGAGGCGCTACTGCTCGTCGTCACCGACGGACGCGCCAACGTACCGCTCGACGCCAGCCGGACGCGGCGCCCACCGGCCGGGCGGGTCGGCCGCCAGGGTGTCGAGGACGCCCTCGCGGCGGCGGCGGACATCGGCAGGCTGCGCCGGGTACGCAGCGTCGTGGTCGACCCGGGCCCCCGGCCGTACGCCCACCTCACCGCGGAGCTGGCCCGGGCTCTCGGCGGTTCGGTCGTGCCCGGCCCGGGGGGCGAGGGGGCGGTCGATGGCTGAGCGACACCGCCGCTTCGTCGACGCGATCTTCCGCGGCCCCCGTACCACCCCGGCCGCCCACGGCCCGCCCGCCCCGTCGCGGCCGGTCCCTCCCGTACGGGAGACACCGGGGACGCCGGGGACGCCGGAGACAGGGCAGGGGCAGGTCTTCGACGCCTTCGCCACCGATCTCGGCGAGGGGCTCCCGACCGCGATGGCGCTGCTCGTGGTCATCCCGGTCCGGCGACCGGAGGGCGCGGGCTTCCGGCTGCGCGCGGTCTGCTGCTGCGGCGGGCCGGTGGAGTTCGGCGACGTCCACGGCCGCCCCGACCTGGCACTCGGGTCCATGGTCTCGGCGAACGGCCTGCTGCCCGTGGACGTGCTGAGCTCGATGCGGACCTGGTCGCGGACGAAGGTCGAGCTGATCCGCTGGCTCGACGCGCGGCGCGCGGCACACGGCGAGGACCTCCAGCTGGTCATCTGGGACCAGACCGGGTACGGCATCCCGTGGGAGCTGTTCTGGCTGGAACGGGCACCGAGATCGGGCAGGAGCGAGGGGTGGCTGGGCGGGCTGGTGACCGTCACCCGCTGGCTGTCCATCGCGACCGCCTGGGGCGAGGTGGTGCGGGACTACCGCTCGGAACACGACTGCAGGGGACCGGTCGCGGCCTACATCGCCGCCGGGATGGAGCACGACCACTCCGTGCTCGGCTCCTACCACGTCGAGCGCAGCGACAGCCTGCCCGGCCTCGCCAAGACCCTCCAGTCGTACGGCGACGCCCTGGCCATGGTGTACATCGCCTGCCACGGGACGTACGGCACGCGGCTGGCCGACTGCGTCCTGGACGGGGTCCCGCTGGACCGCTTCGATCCCCGGAGGTTCGACCGGCTGGAACCGGCGGCCACGTTCGTCTTCCTCAACGCCTGCCACTCCGGGGCCCTGGTCGACGACGAGGGACGGTTCAAGGACCGCACCCTCCGAGGGTTCGCCGAGGTCTTCCTGAGGTCCGGGGCGGCGGGAGTCCTCGCCACGAGCGGCGCCGTGGGCGACCGCGAGGCGCACGAGATGGCCGACCAGCTTCTGCGCCACCTCCGGGCCCATCCCGGCCGGTCGGTGGCGCGGGCGGTACGGGACCTGCGTGCCGAGATGGCCAGGCTGACCCCCGACGACCTGCTGGACGTCGAGGGGGCGGAGGCGAACAAGAGGCTGCTCCCCTTCCTGTACCGATTCATGTACGTCCTCTACGGAAGCCCGCGCACCGTCGTCTCCCCGGCCGGGAACGGAGGGAGCGAGTGACCCCCGCCGTCGTGATGCTGGAACCGGTCGTCACCTGGGCGCGCACGATGACACCCGGGCGCCCCTACCTGGTCGCGGTCGACCTGCGGCTCGCCGACCCACCCGGAGGGGACTGGCCGTACGAGAAGGAGGAGTTCGCCTTCACCTGCGTGCTCGACGGCTCGGAGTCGTTCACCGTGAACGCCGTTCACGACGCCAGCGTCGTGCTCCACCGTTTCGGCGGGTCGTACGGCCCCGCCGAGTTCGTCGTCACCCCGCTCGCCGAGCCCGGCCGCCACCCGCTCATGCTCACGATCGTCACCTCGCGCGGTGTTCCGGTCCGGACGATCGAACTCCCGGTGGACGTGGGGCGGGCCGACGAGGAGCGAGAACCGACGACGTCCCGCCCGGTCCCCGTCCCGGAACGGCCGGGCGCGGATTCCCCACCGGCCGAGGACTCCGTGCCCAGCCGGAGGCTCTGCTTCGCCATGGACATCGCGTATTTCAGCATCCGCGACGCCGTGCTGCAGGGGCTGGCGCATGTGCGGTTGTCCCAGGTGGTGGCCATGGCATGCGAGGAGGCGGGAGTCGATCCCGCCGCGATCGATCGTCAGGATATGGGGGACGGGCTGCTGGCCGTCATGCCGCCGGACACCGACGAGGCGGTCGTACCGGGCCTCATCCGGGGATTCGAGCGGGCGCTTGGGAAGGTCAACAAGGGGGCCGACACGGCCGAGAGGCTCCAGTTGCGTGTCGCGTTCGACGAAGGGCCGGTTCTCAGCGGAGCCTCGGGGTACGCCGGGTCGGCCGTCGTGCGTGTGACGCGGTTGCTCGACTCCGCCGAACTGAGGGAATCCCTGGAGTCCAGCCCGTGGAGCGACCTCGCGGTCATCGTCTCCGAAGCGCTCGGCCGGGCCGTACCGCTGGACCGCCATCAGAGCCGAAGATCCACCCAAGTGCGTGTCGAACGGCCCTCCAAGGGTTTCTCGGCGTCGGCCTTGCTGCTGGTGCCGGAGGTCCGGGAGGAGATCGTGGAGGTGTTCGCCAGGCTTCTTCCCTCCCAGGATGACGTGGTGCGAATCCTTGACCAGCTTGGGTTCTCCCGCGCCAGGATTCCCTTCAGGATCTCCCAACCGGCGGAGTTCTGGAGGGAGGTCATAGAGGATCTCAACAGCGGGAACGTCCGGGAGGGCCTCAGACGGCTGGTGGGCGAGGTAAGCCGGTGGTTTCCCCTCAACGAAGACCTGAGGCGGCTGCGTGCCGAGTTCGGCGACGCCCCTCCGGAGGAGGAGCCGGTGGACGAGGATCGCCTCCGGTGGATCTCGAACCGGGAACGGGAGATCCTCCGGCTCGTTGTGGTGGGGCTCAGCAATCGGGAGATCTCCCACAGGCTGTCGATCTCCCAAAGAATCGTCGATTCGCGCCTGAGCACCATCTACAGGAAACTCGGGGTCTCCAATCGGAGGCAGGCGATCGACCTCGCCCGAAGAGAGGGCCTCCACCCCCCACCGTGAATGATTGGCGCAGGTGGGGAGGGGTAGGGGCCGGGTGTGACGTGGGGGAGGAAGATCTCCCGCTGGCCGGTGATCCGGCAGCTCAGGGGAGAGGACGCCAGGGGCGACGCCGCGCGGTCGGCGCGTACCGACGCGTTGCGGCCCCGCACCGAGGAGGCTGACAGCGTCGCGCGGTCGATCTGCCCGTACTGCGCGGTCGGCTGCGGCCAGCTGGTCTACGTCAAGGACGGCCGGGTCACCCAGATCGAGGGCGACCCCGACTCGCCCATCTCGCGCGGGCGCCTCTGCCCCAAGGGCTCGGCGAGCAAGCAGCTCGTCACCCACCCCGGCCGTCAGACGCGCGTCCTCTACCGGCGGCCGTACGGCACCGACTGGGAGCCGCTCGATCTTGAGACGGCGATGGACATGATCGCCGACCGGGTGGTGCGGACCCGCAGGGAGACCTGGGAGCAGGAGCACGAGGGCAGGCCGGTCCGGCGCACCATGGGCATCGCGAGCCTGGGCGGGGCGACGCTGGACAACGAAGAGAACTACCTGATGAAGAAGCTCTACACCGCCCTCGGCGCGATCCAGGTGGAGAACCAGGCCCGTATTTGACACTCCTCCACCGTCCCCGGTCTGGGGACCAGCTTCGGGCGTGGCGGTGCCACGGACTTCCAGCAGGACCTGGCCGAGTCCGACTGCATCGTCATCCAGGGCTCCAACATGGCCGAATGCCACCCGGTGGGATTCCAGTGGGTGGTGGAGGCCAGGGCGCGCGGGGCGAAGGTGTTCCACGTCGACCCGCGTTTCACCCGCACCAGCGCGATCGCCGACCGCCACCTGCCGATCCGCGCGGGAAGTGACATCGTCCTGCTCGGCGCGCTGATCAACCACGTGCTCGTCAACGAGCTGGACTTCCGCGAGTACGTGCTCGCCTACACCAACGCCTCGGCGATCATCTCCGAGGACTTCAGGGACACCGAGGACCTGGACGGGCTGTTCTCCGGCTTCGACCCGGAGACACGCGCGTACGACCCGTCAAGCTGGGCGTACGAGGGAACGGAGCATGCGGCGTACGAAGGAACCGAGCGTGCGGGGCGTGTGGCGGGGGAGCACCTGGAGGGCGGCGCCCAGCACGCCGAGGCGGCGGGTCCCGAGGCGTACGGCTCCGGCGGGGCCGCCGCGCCGTCGAGGCCGCCCACCGACCCGACGCTGCGCCACCCGCGCTGCGTCTACCGGATCCTGCGGCGGCACTTCGCCCGCTACACCCCGGAGATGGTGTCGGAGCTGTGCGGCATCCCCCCGGAGGACTTCGCCGAGCTGGCCGGGGCGATCACCTCGAACTCGGGCAGGGAGCGCACCACCGCCTGGGTGTACGCGGTCGGCTGGACCCAGCACAGCGTGGGCGCGCAGTACATCCGCACGGCCGCGATCCTGCAGCTGCTGCTGGGAAACATCGGCCGTCCCGGCGGCGGCATCATGGCGCTGCGCGGCCACGCCAGCATCCAGGGCTCCACCGACATCCCCACCCTGTTCAACCTGCTGCCCGGATACCTGCCGATGCCCCACGCCCACCGGCACGAGGGGCTCGACGACTACCTGGCCAAGGCCGGGGCCGACACCGGCTTCTGGGGCAGGAAGCGCGGCTACATGGTGAGCCTGCTCAAAGCCTGGTGGGGCGACGCCGCCACCGAGGAGAACGACTTCCGCTTCGACAACCTGCCCCGCCTGACCGGCGACCACGGCCACTTCACCACCGTGATGGGACAGATCGACGGCACCGTCAAGGGCTACTTCGTGGTGGGCGAGAACCCGGCGGTCGGCTCCTCGGGCGGCCGGGCGCAGCGCCTGGGCCTGGCGAACCTCGACTGGCTGGTCGTCCGCGACCTCACGCTGGTGGAGACGGCCACGTTCTGGAAGGACGGCCCCGAGCTCGAAACCGGGGAGACGCGCACCGAGGACATCGCCACCGAGGTGTTCTTCCTGCCCGCCGCGAGCCACGTGGAGAAGGACGGCACCTTCACCAACACCCAGCGGCTGCTGCAGTGGCGGGAGAAGGCGCTGGAGCCGCCGGGCGACTGCCGCAGCGACCTGGCGTTCTACTACCACCTGGGCAAGCGGATCAGGGAGCGGATGACCGACGACGAGATCGACCGGCCGGTCCGCGAGCTGACCTGGGACTACCCGGAGGAGGGCGAGCACGCCGACCCGTCGGCGCGGGCCGTGCTGCGCGAGATCAACGGCACAGGCCCCGACGGGCGGACCCTGTCGGCGTACACCGACCTCAGGTCCGACGGCTCCACCCGGTGCGGCTGCTGGATCTACTGCGGGGTGTACGCCGACGAGGTCAACCAGGCGGCCCGGCGCAGGCCAGGGAGCGAGCAGAGCAGGGTCGCGCCCGAGTGGGGCTGGGCATGGCCCGCCAACCGGCGCATCCTCTACAACCGGGCCTCCGCCGACCCCGAGGGCCGCCCGTGGAGCGAGCGCAAGGCCTACGTGTGGTGGGACCCCGACAAGGGAGAGAAGGGGGAGTGGACCGGCCTCGACGTGCCGGACTTCGAGCGGGACAAGCCGCCCGGCTACCTGCCGCCCGAGGGCGCCCTGGCCGAGGCCGCGCTGGCCGGGACCGACCCGTTCGTCATGCAGCCCGACGGCAAGGGCTGGCTGTTCGCCCCGGCGGGCCTGGCGGACGGGCCGCTGCCCACCCACTACGAGCCGCACGAGTCGCCGGTGCGCAACACGCTGTACGGGCGGCAGGCCAACCCGGCGCGCCGGACCTACCCGCGTCCCGAGAGCCCCTACAACCCGCCGGAGTCGCCGCGCTTCCCGTACGTGCTCACGACCTACCGGCTCACCGAGCACCACACCGCGGGAGGCATGAGCAGGCCGCTGGCCCACCTCGCCGAGCTGCAGCCGGAGCTGTTCTGCGAGGTGTCGACGGAGCTCGCCGCCGAGCTGGGACTCGTCAACGGGGGCTGGGCGACGATCGTGACGTCCCGCACCGCGATCGAGGCCCGCGTCCTGGTGACCGGTCGCGTACGCCCGCTGCGCGTGCAGGGCAGGACGATCCACCAGATCGGCCTCCCCTACCACTGGGGCTGGGGCGGCGGCGGCCTGGTGACCGGCGACGTCGTCAACGACCTGATGCCCCTCGTGCTCGACCCGAACGTCTTCATCCAGGAGGGCAAGGCCATGACCTGCGACCTGCGGCCCGGCAGGCGTCCTACGGGCAGGGCGCTGCTCGACCTGATCGAGGAGTACCGCGACGGCTGAGCGGACCGGGTTCCCCACCGAGGAACCCGATCACGAACGCACTGGATTCTGCAATCTTGTGCAATCTCCTGGCCCTCCGTTCCCGGCCCTCGCCACGCTGAGGTCATGACCTCGGTGGCCACCGAGACCGCCGGTGCCGGTGAGATCGGCGTTCTCATCGCGGACGAGGAGTATCGGGTGGGCCCGCACCGGGGAATCGTCTACGTGTACGACGCGAACGAGAAGGGACGACATGACTCCTCGCTGGACCACCCTCGCCGTCGCGGCCGCCACCGCCGCCGTCGCGGCGGGCGCCGTCAGCGCTCTCTACCAGAAGGCGGCCGAGCGTGCCGACATCCGGCGCTTCCCTCCCCCCGGCCGCCTCGTCACCGTCCGGGGCCGCCGCCTGCACGTACGGGCCGAGGGCGAGGGCGGCCCGACCGTCGTCATCCTGCCCGGCATGACCGACAACGGCCTGGGCTGGGCCGACGTCCGGCAGGGGCTGGCGCCCGGCCGGAGGGTGTGGCAGTACGACCGGGCGGGACTCGGCTGGAGCGAGGCCGCCCCCTGGTGGGAATGGCGCGACGCCTCGGCGCTCGCCGACGAGCTGCACGAGGTCCTGGAGGCCTCCGGAGAGCCCGGCCCCTACCTGATCGTCGGCCACTCGATGGGCGGGGAGATCGCCCGTTTCTACGCCGCCCGCCACCGCGACCGGGTCGCGGGGATGGTGCTGGTCGACGCGCCTTCCGAGCGCATGACCTGGATGGCCGAGGAGTTCGGCCAGGGGGAGTACGGGCCCCTGCGGTACTGGAAGCAAGCCTTCGGCTACGCCCTGACGCCGTGCGGCCTGGTCCGCGCCCGGCTGCGCCTGGCGATCCGGAACGGCCGGGAACCCAGCCTGCTGCGCCGGATCCGGCAGCGCGTCCCGGCCGAACCGGTCGAGCTGGCCCTGGCGCTGGAACTAACCAGCGGGCAGCGCCGCGCGGAGGTCCAGGAGGACCTGGGCCGGACCGGAGCCGTCACGGCACTGGAGGCCGAACGCACGCACTTCGGCGACATGCCGCTGACGGTCATCTCCAAGGCCCCGCACCCGGCCCCCGGCACCTACTACTACGAGTACTTCGCCAACCGGCCGCCGGACGTGGCCGAGCGCTACAACCGCGTCTGGGCGCGCATCCAGGCCGACCTGGCCGGTCTGTCCGACGACAGCACGCTGATCGTCGCCGAGCGGGCCGCGCACAACATCCAGGTCGACGAGCCCGAGCTGATCGTGAAGGCCGTCACCGACATGTGGCACAAGATCCGCGACCACCGGCAGCCGTAAACGGCGAACCAGGCCGACCAAGGCGCCCGGACCGACCGGGTCGATCAGCGAGACACGGGTTCTCTCCCGGTTGACGCGGGTGGGGGATCAAGGCCCCGAGCAGGTGGTCCAGTACCGGCTCGGGGTCGTTCGCGGTGTCGGGGGGATGCGCGGCCGGGCCCGCCACGATGGCCGCCGAGAGGTTTGCCCCGCTCGGGCTCGGGCAAGCCGCTCAGAGACGCCTCAGCGTTCTTCCAGGTCAGGGCGGCAAAACCCGGACACTCATCATTCGAGGGCTTCCCGTGACGGACGCGGCACCACGCAGGTACGGCTTCTTCACCGACACGAGCATCTGCATCGGGTGCAAAGCCTGCGAGGTCGCCTGCAAGGAGTGGAACGACGTCCCCGACGACGGGTTCGTCTTCCGGGCCACCTCGTACGACAACACGGGGAGCCTGGGGGCCGACACCTGGCGCCACGTGGCCTTCATCGAGCAGCCCGGCGGCGGCGGGAACGGCCGGGAGGGCGTCGAGGGATGGCTGATGTCCTCGGACGTGTGCAAGCACTGCACGCACGCCGCCTGCCTGGACGTCTGCCCGACCGGGGCGCTGTTCCGCACCGAGTTCGGCACGGTGGTGGTACAGGCCGACGTCTGCAACGGCTGCGGCTACTGCGTGCCCGCCTGCCCGTACGGCGTGATCGACCGCCGGGAGCGCGACGGCCGGGCGTTCAAGTGCACCATGTGCTACGACCGCCAGCGCGGCGGGCTAGAACCGGCCTGCGCCAAGGCCTGCCCCACCGACTCGATCCAGTTCGGGCCGCTGGACGAACTGCGGGACCGCGCCCGGGAACGGGTGGCGACGCTGCACGGCGAGGGCAGGCCGGAGGCCCGCCTGTACGGGGCCGACCCCGGCGACGGCGTGGGCGGGGACGGGGCCTTCTTCCTACTGCTCGACGAGCCCGAGGTGTACGGCCTGCCGCCCGACCCGGTGGTCACCACGAGGGACCTGCCCGCCATGTGGCGCTGGGCGGCCGGGGCCGCGCTCTCCATGGTCGGGGTGGTGGCGCTGTCCTCCCTGGGCGGAGGGGGGAGGCGGTGACGCGCCGGTACGGGGTCTTTCGAGGTGTTTCCGCAGTGGTGGCGTGTTCGTGCGGGAGGCGCGTGGACGGCTGTGGACAGGGGCGGGGGTGGTCGCGGTGAGGCGCGGCGAGGAGACGATGGTGCCCGAGGCCGAGTTCCGCTCCTACTACGGGCAACCAATTATCAAAGCCCCGATCTGGCACGAACCCCATATGCCGCTCTACCTCTACCTGGGCGGGACGTCCGGTGCCGCGTCGGTGATCTCCGCCGTGGCGACGCTCACCGGACGTGACCGGCTCGCGCTCACCGCCAGGGTCACCGCGACCGCCGGTGCCGTGGCCGGTGCCGGGTTCCTGGTCGCCGAACTCGGCAGGCCGGAGCGGTTCCTCAACATGCTGCGCGTGTTCAAGCCCACCTCGCCGATGAGCGTCGGCTCCTGGCTCCTGGCCGTCCACAGCGGCCTGACGACCGTCGCGACCGTCTCCGCGCTCGTCACCGCTCCGTCCGGCGTACGGCCCTCCGCCCGGCCTGGTTTGCGGATTCCCGCCTGGTCTGGCCTGCGGATTCCCGCTTCGTCCGTTCTGCGGAACCCCGCCCGGCCCGTTCTGCGGATCGCCCTCCCGGTGAGGGTCGCCCGTACCCTGCCCGTCATCGGGGACGCGGCTGCCCTGGCGGCCGTGGTGACCGGGCCGCTGATGTCGACCTACACCGCCGTGCTCGTCGCCGACACCGCCGTGCCCGCCTGGCACGAGGCCCACCGCGAGCTGCCGTTCCTGTTCGCCGGGAGTGCGCTGGCCGGGGCGGGCGCCGTGGGCATGCTGGCCACCCCGCGCCGCGAGGCGGGCCCGGCCCGCGCCGTCGCCGTGCTGGGCGCCGCCGTCGAGACGGTCGCGGGCGCGGTGATGGAACACCGGCTCGGCCTGGTCGGCGAGCCGTACCGGCTGGGCAGGTCGGGCCGCCTGATGCGGACGGCCCGCGCCCTCACGGTGGGCGGCGCCCTGCTCGCCACGGTCGCCGGGCGCGGCCGTGCCCCCGGCGCCCTCGGCGTGCTGTCCGGCCTCGCCCTCACCGCCGGTGCCCTCTGCACCCGCTTCGGCGTCCTGGCCGCGGGCAAGGCCTCGGCCGCCGACCCGAAGTACACGGTGGTGCCCCAGCGGGAGCGCCTGGAGGCCGCCGCCGAGTCCCGTACGAAGGAGCGGGCGGTTTAGCGCGGGACGACGGGGCGGCCGGTGATCACCGCAGGTCCCTCCCGTTCGGTGTCGACCGGCCCTTCCCGTTCGGCGTCGGCTCGCTTCGACCGTTCGGCGTCGGGCCGTCCTGACCGGTGCCGTGGTGCCCTTGTAGCCGGGCTATCGCGCCGTCCACGAGCCTGCTGAGCTCTCTCAGGTCGCGGGCCTGACGTGCTCGCTCCCTGGCCTCCCAGTCCTCGATGGCCGCGTGGATGGTGGAGAAGGTGCCGGTCGTGATCCTGATGTCCCGGCCGTTGGCCTCGCGGGTGGCCATGTCGCCGAAGATCTGCCAGTCACCTACGGCCACGGTCGTCTCCCCGCGTCGCCGCGAGAACCAGGTCCACCACCGCGTGCGGCTGGTCGGCGTTCACCGTCTGGGCCGCGACACCCGTCGCGGGCAGGCAGACCAGGTAGCAGCCGGAGCGTGGCCCAATGGTCACCGTCGCGATCACCTGCCCGTCGTCGTACGCGACCAGCACCGGCGCGTGGTGCCCGCGCTCCGCCAGGGACAGCGGCCTGCCGTCCTGGGACAGCTTCAGGGTGATCGTGTGAACGGTACGGGAGCGAACTCGCTTCGCCGTCAGCAGCCGCTGCACGAGAGTCAGGGCCCTGTCGTGCCTCTCCGCCGTCGCACCCGTCACCGGCTCGGCTGAGTGTTCCCCGGTGAACCGCGCGGTCGTCTGTCCGAGTGTCATAGTGATAACGGTAAGTAGCGAACGCCAGGGGGCCAAGAAGTTTTCTTGAGTTTGCTCACTCTGAGGGCTTGCTGGCCAGCCGTGAGACTTCCTGGGTGATCAAGGAGTTTGCCTCGCGGCCGTAGACGGCAGATCTGGAAAACGCCTCGAACGCCTTTATGTACAGCTCTATCTCGCGGGGCTGTGTTATCTTCAGCTCGGCTGACTGGGTCTCGACCAACACCATTCGTTCGTCGAAGATCCAATACCCGTGCAGTGGTGTAACCTCAAACACCGCATGGGCGGGAACGATGCCGATCCGAAGCCTCGGCAGGGTCATAAGGGTCAGCAGGCGCTCAAGCTGGCCGATCATTATTTCGCGCTCCGCGCCGTGGGTCTGCATGGCCGCATGGCCGATGATCATATGAAAGCGCCGGTCTCCTCGATAGAGGACCTTCTGGCGCTCCATGCGTGCCTGGACTCCGCTCTCCAGGTCATCTGGAATATCGTAGAAATCTATCACTTTAGAAAAAATCAACCGAGCATATTCGGCCGTCTGGAGCAGGCCGGGGATCATGATGGGCTGGAAAACCCGGAACAGGTATGTCTCCTCCTCCCAGGCGATCGAGCCCTCTTGGCGGCGCTTGGTTCCGGATCGGAGTTGGCGTCGCCACTCAACATACTGGGTCTCAATATTCCTTACGGCGGCTATCAGGTCTGGAACGTGACGTTCAAAACCGGTATGCAGGCACCACGCGTGAATATCCGCCTCGCT
The DNA here is from genome assembly GCF_055690525.1 of Streptosporangium sp. H13245. Classification (NCBI taxonomy): domain Bacteria; kingdom Bacillati; phylum Actinomycetota; class Actinomycetes; order Streptosporangiales; family Streptosporangiaceae; genus Streptosporangium; species Streptosporangium sp. H13245. The sequence continues at coordinate 115,189 of NZ_JBSZKT010000018.1, forward strand.
TGGTGCCTGCTTTCCGTACTCTATCTTCGACACCTTGCTGGACTGCCATCCCGCAAGAGACGCCAGCTCGCGACCGGTCAGTCCTGCGTCTTTCCGTAGGTCGCGGAGCCGTGCCCCGAGGGCCTCGCGGGCCTGGTTCGCATTGCCTGCCAAGATCGCCGCTCACACCTGGTTCAGGGATTCGATGAACTCCTGGCGGGTCAGCGAGTTTTGCCAGGCGATTTCGCGCCAGACCTCGTGTTCCTCTATCCTTGAGGAATCCGTGATGATTTCCGCTCCGAGAAGGCGGTCATCGTCATCGAAATGAAGTAATGCTATGCGGCTCGAATCGAACAGCCACGCGTCGAGTTGCGGCAGGCCAAGGTCGATCGCCTGCTCGCGGGCCATGTATCGGATCTCCTCTCCGGCGGCCAGGTTTCCCTGGACGCTCCAGAGCGCATAACGTGAGTAATCCTTCAGGGGGACGGTCACGATCCGCACCCTCTGGAATCTCCTGCCCTCCGAGGTCTTCGCCCTGATGGATTCGAGCCATGGACGAGATCGGATGTACTCCAGATCAGGGTCGCCGTCCATGAATCTTTTTATGGCATCCTTCTCGTCGGGTGAGTTGTAGCGGTCTCGCGACTCCTGGCGGTAGGCGGTATGCGTGAACGAGTCGAACAGGTCTTGAAAGTCCTGTCCAACCACAAGGCTTGCCATTGTTCACTCCGTGAAGTACTTGATCAGTTCCTTGGGAATCTCCACTACGGTTTCGTCCGATGCCAGGTCCCGGAGCCCGCCCAGCGCGTCAGCGTCAGAGACGATCGTGCCTTGCACCACATAGGTGTCACGGTCGGTCGCGTAGACGGTGGGGCAACCACCGTTGTCCGAGGTCGTACCCAGGAAGCGTAGCTTCATGATCGGCCTTTCGGTAGCGTTGCCGAGGTTTTCTCGGTTTCTGCGATCCTCGGTCGCGAGTCCCGCAGCGTCAACCCCTTTCCGAACATTCACAGGAATCGACGCAACGTCGAAGCCGGGGCTGACGACAAGCCGGACAACAGCCGCCAATTGCGAAAATCAGCAGGTCACCGCCTACTGAGCGGTGGTTTTGGTGGTGGTTCGACGAGATTGCGACCTGTCTAGCATGAGGGGTTATGAAATACATGCTGCTGATCTGTGGTGACGAGACCGCGGAGGCTCACGCCCAGGACGGTTGCGGTGGGTGGAGTGAGGAGATGGAGCGTCGCGGGGTGCTGCGGGGCGGTGCCGGGCTGCGGCCACCGGCCGATGCCACGACCGTGCGGGTGCGCGATGACGCGGTCCTGCTCACCGACGGCCCGTTCGCCGAGACCAGGGAGCAGATGGGCGGGTTCTGCATGATCGAGTGCGCCGATCTCGACGAGGCCATCGAGATCGCCTCGAAGCACCCGGCCTCGGGCTACGGCTCGATCGAGATCCGGCCGCTCCTGCCGTCGTGACCGGGGAGGATCCGGCCGACACTGGCCCGGCTGGCATCGACCCGTCCGGCACTGGCCAGGCCGACACCGACCCGGCCGGTACGACCGGCCCGGCCGGTGTGACCACGGAGGTCGAGGCGGCGGTCGCCCAGGCGTTCCGGGACGAGTGGGGGCAGGTCGTGGCGACCCTGATCCGGGTCACCGCCGACTGGGACCTCGCCGAGGAGTGCGCGCAGGACGCCTTCGCGCTGGCCCTGCGGCGCTGGGCCGAGGACGGGGTGCCGCGCAGGCCGGGCGCGTGGCTCACCACGGTCGCGCGCAACCGCGCCGTCGACAGGCTGCGCCGCGAGGCGGTCGGCGCCGCCAAACTGCGAGAAGTGGCCGCCATGTCGTACGAGCCCGAACCGGAGAACGACGGTGGCGTGCCGGACGACCGGCTGCGGCTGATGTTCACCTGCTGCCACCCGGCGCTGGCCCCGGAGGCCCGGGTCGCGCTCACCCTGCGTACCCTGGCCGGGCTGACCACGGCGGAGATCGCCAGGGCGTTCCTGGTCGGTGAGCAGACGATGTCCAAGCGCCTGCTCCGGGCCAAGCGGAAGATCCGGCACGCCGGGATCCCGTACCGGGTGCCGCCCGCGCACCTGCTGCCGGAGCGGGTGCCCGCCGTGCTGGCCGTGCTGTATCTGCTGTTCGGCGAGGGGTACTCGGCCACGGCGGGCGCCGACCTGCTGCGGCCCGACCTCAGCGCCGAGGCGATCCGGCTGACCCGCGTCCTGACGCGGCTGATGCCCGACGAGCCCGAGGCGGCGGGGCTGCTCGCGCTGATGCTGCTGCACGACGCCCGCAGCGCCACCCGGCTCGACGCGGCCGGTGACCTGGTGACCCTGGAGGAGCAGGACCGTAGCCTGTGGGACACCGCCGCGATCACCGAGGGCGAGGCGCTGCTCAGCCGCGCCCTGCGGCGCGGCACCCCCGGCCCGTACCAGGTGCAGGCCGCCATCGCCGCCTGCCACGCCACCGCGACCGACGCGGACGGCACCGACTGGGCCCAGATCGCCGCGCTGTACGGGCAGCTCGCGCGGTTCACGCCGTCTCCGGTGGTGGAGCTGAACCGGGCCGTGGCGGTCGGGATGGCCGAGGGCCCGGCAGCGGGACTGGAGCTGGTGGAGGCGTTGCGGGAGTCGGGGGCTCTGGCCGGGTACCACCTGCTACCCGCGACCCGGGCCGACCTATTGCGTCGCCTGGGCCGCGCCGAGGAGGCCGAGGCCGCCTACCGCGAGGCGCTGGAGCTGGCGGCGACCGACACCGAACGCCGCTACCTCGGCCGTCGGCTCGCCGAGGTGGCCGGTTCGTAGTCCCGGGGTGTCCGTTGGCGCCAGGCTCGTTCGTCGGTAGGGCGAACACCTTCCCGGAATCCCCGGGAACCTGGAAAAGAGGACACCGATGGACATATCCATGGACGCGACGACCTCGCGTGACGGCACCGCCGTCGCGCCCGGTCTCCCTGCTGGTCTCCCCGGCGGTTTTTCCGGCGCCGGGGCCGCGCGATCGGGGGAGCGGCGATGACGAGGACCACGGAAGAAGAGGTCAAGAAGGCGATCGCCGCCGAGCGCCGCGACCTGGCGGACGTGCTCACCGCCCTGCCGGAGCGGACGTGGGACGAGCCGACCCTGTGCGCCGGGTGGCGGGTACGGGAGGTCGTGGCCCACATGACGATGCCGTTCCACTACTCGACCGCGCGCTTCGTGGTCGAAATGCTCAGGTCGCGGGGAAACTTCGCCAGGATGGCCGACCGGTGCGCCCGGCGCGACGCGGCCTCCCTGTCGTCCGGCGAGCTCGCCGCGCTGCTCAGGGACAACGCGGACTTCCCGTGGAAGCCACCGGGAGGCGGGTTCGAGGGCGCGCTGACCCACGAGGTGATCCACGGCCTGGACTTCACCGTGCCCCTGGGCCTCGACCGGCGCGTCCCCGAGGATCGGCTGCGCATCGTCCTGGGAGGCTTCGAGGCGTCGAAGAGCCTCAAGTTCTTCGGGGTCGACATCCGGGGGATCGAGATGCGCGCCGACGACCTCGACTGGTCCATCGGGGAGGGGACGCCGATGTACGGGGCCGCGCAGGATCTCATCCTGGTCCTGTGCGGCCGGAAGCTCCCGGAAGGACGGTTGCGCGGCGAGCCGAGCCACCGCTTCGTCGCGTAGGACCCACCCGTCACCCGGAACCTCCCCGACGCGACCCGGCCCGGACCGGACCGGAAACGACTCGGCCCGGCCCGGACCTGGCTCGGGCCCTCGCCCGGCTCTGCCTCGGGCCCGGTCTGGCCTTGATTCGCCCCTGGTCCGGGCCGGGCCTGCCTCGGGCTCTCGCCTCGCTCTGCCCTGGGTCCGGTCCGGCCTTGGTTCGTCCCTGGTCCGGGCCGGACCTGGTCCTGGTTCGGTCCGGACTCGGAACGGTCTGGGCTGGGCGGGGGAGTGGGCCGGGAGGCGTCCTGCCCATGTTCGGCCCGCGTTCGGGCAGGTCAGCGTAGCCGTAGGGCCGGGCCCTCGCGGGGGACGAGTTCGCCGACGACCGGTGCGCCGGGGATCTCGCCCGCCACGAGCAGGCCGCCGGAGGTCTGGGCGTCGGCGAGCAGCAACAGGTCCTCCTCGCCGAAGCCGCCCGGGTCCAGGTGCGGCGCCACCCACGCCAGGTTGCGGCGGGTGCCGCCGCTGACGTAGCCGTCCCGTACGGCCTCGCGGGCCCCGGCCAGGTAGGGCACGGCCGCCACGTCGACCACCGCCGTGACGCCGCTCGCCCTGGCCAGCTTGTAGAGGTGGCCGAGCAGGCCGAACCCGGTCACGTCCGTGGCGCACCCGGCGCCCGAGGCCAGCGCGGCCCGGGAGGCGTCGCGGTTCAGCGTGGTCATCGCGGCCACCGCCTGCGGGAAGACCTCGCCGGTCGCCTTGTGCCGGGTGTTGAGCACGCCGACGCCGAGCGGCTTGGTCAGGGAGATCGGCAGGCCCGCCCGGCCGCCGTCGATGCGCAGCAGCCGTCCGGGATCGGCGAGCCCGGTGACGGCCATCCCGTACTTCGGCTCGGGGTCGTCGACGCTGTGGCCGCCCGCGACGTGGCAACCCGCCGCCCGCGCCACCTCCAGGCCGCCGCGCAGCACCTCCCCGGCCAGCTCCATCGGCAGCACGTCCCGGGGCCAGCCGAGCAGGTTGACCGCCACCAGCGGTTCCCCGCCCACCGCGTACACGTCCGACAGGGCGTTGGCCGCCGCGATCCGCCCCCAGTCGCGGGGGTCGTCCACCACGGGGGTGAAGAAGTCCGCGGTGGCCACGATCGCCCGGCCGCCCTCGACGCGGACCACGGCGGCGTCGTCCCCGTCGTCCAGCCCGATGACCAGCTCGCCGTTGAAACGCGGGCGCGGCCCGTCCGCCTCCTCCAGCAGCCCCGCGACGACGGCCTCCAGCTCGCCCGGCGGGATCTTGCAGGCGCAGCCGCCCCCGTGCGCGTACTGGGTCAGCCGCACCGCGGTGGTGTCGGCCATATCGCGCCTCCCCAGGTAGGTCCACACGCCGCCGTCCGGCATGCCGTCCCGGTGCACGTACCCGCTCGCGAGTATGTTCTCCCTCGGAGGTGTATGGGCGCCTGGTGGCCCCCGCGGTCTTCAAAACCGTCGAGGCCGAGATCCTCGGCCTGGCGGGTTCGATTCCCGTCCGCCTCCGCTCTCCGGCCCAGGTCATCGGCCTGGCGGATTCGATTCCGAGGCGCCTCCGCCTATGTTCGGAGGGTGGATCCACGCAGGCTCGTGCCGCGCACCGACGCCGTGCTCGCCGACCCCCGGCTGGTCGCGGCGGCGGGGCGGCTCGGGCGGGCGGTCGTCAAGGACGCCGTGGTACGGGCGCAGCGGCGCGTACGACAGGGCGGCCTCGACCCCGGGGAGGTCGCGGACGCGGCCGTCGCGGAGCTTCCTCCGTATCCGGCGAGCCTGCGGCCGGTGATCAACATGACCGGGGTGCTGGTCCACACCAACCTGGGCCGCGCGCCGCTGTCGGCCTCGGCGGTGGAGGCCACGGCCGCCGCGGCGGGCTATGCCGACGTGGAGTTCGACCTGGCCACCGGTACCCGTACCCGCCGGGGACGAGGCGCGATGGACGCGCTCGCGCGGGCCGTACCCGCCGCGGGAGACGTGCACGTGGTCAACAACAACGCCGCCGCGCTGGTGCTCGTGGCGACCGCGCTCGCCGTCGGGCGGGAGATCGTGATCAGCCGCGGCGAGCTGGTGGAGATCGGCGACGGCTTCCGCATCCCCGACCTGCTCGTCTCCACCGGTGCCAGGCTGCGCGAGGTGGGCACCACCAACCGCACCGCGTACGCCGACTACCTGGCGGCCGTGGGGCCGGAGACGGGGTTCGTGCTGAAGGTCCACCCGTCGAACTTCCTGATCGAGGGCTTCACCGGCTCGGCCGACATCGCCGAGCTGGCCAGGCTCGGGGTGCCCGTGGTGGCCGACATCGGCTCCGGCCTGCTCGCGCGGGAACCGCTGCTGCCCGATGAGCCCGACGCGACGAGCACCCTGGAGGCCGGGGCCGACCTGGTCACCGCCAGCGGCGACAAACTGCTCGGCGGCCCGCAGGCCGGGTTGCTGCTGGGCCGCCGCGATCTGGTCGAGCGGTGCCGGAGACACCCGCTGGCCCGCGCGCTCCGGGTGGACAAGCTGACACTGGCCGCGCTGGAAGCCACCCTGCGCGGTCCCGCCACCCCCGTCCACCAGGCCCTGCACGCCGATGCCGAGCTGCTCGGCGAACGCGCCGCCGCCCTCGCGGGCAGGCTGGCCGAGACGGGGATCGACGCGCGGGCCGTACCGAGCGAGGCCGCGGTGGGCGGCGGCGGGGCGCCGGGCGTCACGCTGCCGAGCGCCGCGATCAGCCTGCCCGAGCGGTTCGCCGTGCCGCTGCGGACCGGGGAGCCCCCGGTCGTCGGTCGCGTGGAGGGCGGCCGTCTCCTGCTCGACCTGCGCGCCGTGCCCGCCGACCGGGACGGCGACGTGCTGCGCGCCGTTCTCGACGCGGGTGGCTGACGCGTTGAACGGTCACCGGGACGGTCGGCCGACGCGGGGGACACGGGGGACGCGGGTGGGCGGCTGATGCACGTCGTCGCCACGGCGGGCCATGTCGACCACGGTAAGTCCACCCTGGTGCGGGCGCTCACCGGGATGGAGCCCGACCGGCTGGCCGAGGAGCGGCGGCGGGGGCTGACGATCGAGCTCGGTTACGCCTGGACGGAGCTGCCCTCGGGAGAGCGGCTCGCCTTCGTCGACGTACCCGGCCATGAGCGCTTCCTCGCCACCATGCTGGCCGGGGTCGGCCCCGCGCCCGCCGTCATGTTCGTGGTGGCGGCCGACGAGGGCTGGATGCCGCAGTCCGAGGAGCACCTGGTGGCGCTGGAGACCCTGGGGGTGCGGCACGGCCTGCTCGTGGTGACCCGCGCCGACCTCGCCGACCCCGCGCCCGCCGTGGAGCGGGCTCGGGCCCGCCTGGCGGCGGGCGGCCTGGGCGGGGCCGAGGCGCTGGCCGTGAGCGGGCGTACCGGGCAGGGCCTCGACGAGCTGCGGCGGGCACTGGACCGGCTGGTCGCCGGGCTGCCCGTCCCCGATCCCGGCGCGCCGGTGCGGCTGTGGATCGACCGGGCGTTCACCGTACGCGGCAGTGGCACGGTCGTGACCGGGACTTTGCCCTCGGGCACGATCAGCGCCGGGGACGAGCTGGATCTTGACGGCGTGCCCGCGCGGGTACGGGCGCTGGAGTGCCTGAAGGAGCCGGTGACCTCGGTGACCGGCGTGGCCAGGGTGGCGCTCAACCTGCGCGGCCAGAGTGCTCCCGGGCGCGGCCTGGCCCTGGTCACCCCGGACGCGTGGACGTACACCGACCTGGTCGACGTACGCCTGAGCCCGTCCGGCCCCGGAGACGGTGGCGGGTCCGAGGTGGCCGGACTCGAACCGGGACGGGCCACCCCGCCGTCCGGAGGCGCGGGGTGGGGTGCCGATGATCTTCCGGGGCGGCTGACCGCGCACATCGGCTCCGCCTCGGTGGTGTGCGCGGTACGGCCGCTCGGCGGGCGGATCGCCCGGCTGCGCCTGGCCGGACGGCTCCCCCTGCACGCGGGTGACGTGCTGCTGCTGCGCGATCCCGGGCGCGACCGGGGAGAGGTACGCGTCCTCGCGCGGGCGCGCGTGCTCGACCCGCGCCCGCCCGGACTGCGCCGCCGGGGCGCGGCGCGGGAACGGGCGGCCGAGCTGGCGGCTGCCCCGCCGGACGCGTCCTCCCTGCTCAGGACCCACCTCCTGCTGCGTACGGATGATCTGACCGCCATGGGGTGTACGCCGGGAAGGCCGGTGTGCGGCGACTGGCACGCCGATCCGGCGCACTGGTCACTGCTGGGGGAGCGCCTTCCCGAGGTGGTGCGGCGCCACGCCTCGGCGCATCCGCTTGAGCCCGGCATGCCGGTGGAGGCGGCCCGCCACGAGCTCGCCCTTCCCGAGCGGCGGCTGGTCGCGGCGCTCGTACGCCCTCCGCTCACCCTCGACGCCGGGCGGATCGTGAGCGGCCCCGCCGACCACGCGGCGCTGCCCGCGACGGTCGTCCGGGCCGTCGAACGGCTCGGCGCCGAGCTGTCCGCGCGCCCCTTCCTGGCACCGGAGGCGGGCAGGCTGGCCGAACTGGGGCTGGGCCCCCGCGAGCTGGCGGCGGCCGTACGGGCGGGGAGGCTGCTGCGGGTGGCCGACGGGATCGTGCTGCTGCCCGGCGCGGACGCCCTGGCGGGCCGGGTGCTCGCCCGGCTGCCGCAGCCGTTCACGGTCAGCCAGGCCAGGCAGGCCCTCGGCACCAGCCGCAGGGTCGCGGTGCCGCTCCTGGAACACCTCGACCGGAGAGGGCTCACCGAACGGGTCGACGAGATCCACCGCCGCTGCCGAATTCCGGCCGGGTAGAGATCCTCGACGGGTGGAGATCCCGGTTGGTCGGGGATCTCGGCCGGATGGAGAGCCCTGACGGGATGTCTCCGGTATCGCGACGGTCGCCCGGTGGGGTGGAGGGGGATCCGGTTGGGCATGGCTCCCCGGTATCGCTGTGACCAGCAGGTATATGGTGAAAAAAGGTGAAAAATCATCTTTGGTTCGGACTCGGGCGTCACCGTTCCCCTCACGTCCCCTCGCGGGTGACGACCGGCCGTTCCACCGGCGTCGCGCGGAAGGGCACCAGGAGCAAACCCACGGGAAACGGGAAACAGGGAGGACGTCATGCCGAGCAACAGGGCCGTCTCGTACCAGGGGCCGGGCAAGGTGGAGGTCCAGGACATCGGCTATCCCGAGTTCGAGCTCAAGGACGGGCCAGGGGTGAACCCGGCCAACGTGGGCCGCAAGGTCCCGCACGGCGCGATCGTCAAGACCGTCGCGACGAACATCTGCGGCAGCGACCAGCACATGGTCCGTGGCCGCACCACCGCGCCCATCGGTCTCGTCCTCGGTCACGAGATCACCGGCGAGGTCGTCGAGGTCGGCCCGGACGTGGAGTTCGTCAAGGTGGGCGACCTCGTCTCCGTACCCTTCAACATCGCCTGTGGCCGCTGCCGCAACTGCAAGGAGGGCAAGACCGGGATCTGCGAGAACGTCAACCCCGACCGGCCGGGCTCGGCGTACGGCTACGTCGACATGGGCGGCTGGGTCGGCGGGCAGGCGCAGTACGTCCTGGTGCCCTACGCCGACTGGAACCTGCTCACCTTCCCCGACAGGGACCAGGCGATGGAGAAGATCCTCGACCTGGCCATGCTCACCGACATCTTCCCGACCGGCTTCCACGGCTGCGTCACCGCCGGGGTGAGGCCCGGATCGACCGTCTACATCGCGGGCGCGGGACCGGTCGGGCTCGCCGCGGGCGTCTCGGCGTTCCTCCTCGGGGCGGCCGTCGTCATCGTCGGCGACCTGAACAAGGAACGCCTGGAGCAGGCCCGCGGCTTCGGCTGCGAGACCGTCGACGTGTCGCGGGGCGAGCCCGCGGACCAGATCGAGCAGATCCTCGGCGTGCCCGAGGTCGACTGCGGCGTCGACGCCGTGGGCTTCGAGGCGCACGGCCACGGCATCGACTCCGGCGAGGAGCAGCCCGCCACCGTGCTCAACTCGCTCATGGAGATCACCCGCGCGGGCGGCGCGCTCGGCATCCCCGGCCTGTACGTGACCGGCGACCCGGGGGCCCGGGACGAGGCGGCGAAGCGGGGGTCGCTGTCCATCCGGCTCGGCCTCGGCTGGGCCAGGTCGCTGACCTTCAGCACGGGCCAGTGCCCCGTCATGCGCTACAACCGCTATCTGATGCGGGCGATCCTGCACGACAGGGTACAGATCGCCAAGGCGGTCAACGCCGTGCCGATCCCGCTGGAACGGGCACCCTGGGGATACGAGGAGTTCGACCAGGGCGCCGCGTCCAAGTTCGTCCTCGACCCGAACGGGGTGCTCGGCACGTCCGGCCAGACGGCGGCTCCCATCAGGTGAGGGAGTCGAGGACGGCGGCGGCGAGCCCGTGGGCCGTCGTCATCCCGATGCCGGAGGTGACGGAGACGACGCGGACGCCGTCGGCCACCTCCCGGTCGAGGAAGTCGATGCCGGCCGAGGCGTACACGCCCCGCCAGCGCCTGCGCACGCGTAGTCCGGGGACGCCGAGCAGCCGGGCCCCCTCGCGCAGGAGGAGCTCGTCGAGCCTCTCGTCGTCGAACGGTTCGTGGGTCGGCGCGTAGTGGTGGGTGTCGCCGAGGACGAGGTCGCCGTCGGGGCGCTGGGTGAACATCAGGTTGACGGCGGCGTCGGTGAGTTCCGGCGCCTCCCGCCCGATCCGGTCGCGGACGAGCGAGGCCGCCGGGAGGGAGGAGAACCCGGCGTAGCGCAACAGGGAGAGGCCGGTCAGCACACCCGGTCTCACCCGTACGCCACCGGGTGCGGCGACCTGCAGCATCCGTAGATTGCACCGGGTCAGCCCGGCGTCGTCGGCGACCTCCGGCAGGAGCCGGTCGACGTCGTGGCCGACCGCGACGACGGTCCTGGCGGCGCGGACGTCGCCCCGGGCGGTGCGGACCAGGCCGGGCTCGACCGACAGCACGTTGGTCCGCCACAGGATCGGCACCCCCCGCGCCGACAGCCAGGCGGCCAGGGCCGGGATCGCCGCCCTCGGGTCGACCCGCAGGTCGAGGGGCAGATGGGCGCCGCCCACGACCTCGGGGTCGTGGGAGGGCAGGTGCGCGGCCACGCCCGAGCGGTCCAGCAGCACCACCTGCTCCGACCCGCGAGCGGCGGCGAACTCCGCCAGGACGGCCATCTCGTCCGGCCGCCTGGCGACCACCACGGTCCCGCAGTCCAGCGCGGTGAATCCGGCCTCCCCGGCGAGCCACAGCCAGCGTTCCCGGGAGGCGAGGGCGTAGGTGAGCGCGAGCCCGTCCTGCGCGGTCGCGCAGATGTGCCCGAAGTTGCGCACCGAGGCACCCACCGCGAACGCGTCACGTTCCACGACGGCGACCGACAGGCCGCGCAGGACCGCCTCGACGGCGTGGGCGAGGCCGACGACGCCCGCGCCGACCACGAGGAGGTCGACCGGGGAGGCGGGGAGCACTGCGGGCTCCGGGAGGCGGGTCACGGCGAGAAGGCTCCCCCGCGAAACGCTGCCCGTCAACCGGGAAGAGGGACTTGTACAGACAAATTAAGACGCCGTTCACCTGCCTGTTTGTGGAAATACCGGCCGGTTGACACTCGCCGTACCGGCACTTGTATGGTCAGCTCATGTCGCCGGAATCCATGCACGCCAAGATCGCCGGTGCCCTGCGCGGCCGGATCGTCGCGGGCACCCTGTCCGTCGGCGGGCCGCTGCCGTCCGAGGCCCAGCTCGTCGAGGAGTTCAGCACCTCCCGGGGCACGGTCCGCCAGGCGCTGGCGGCGCTGCGCAACGAGGGCCTCATCGAGGGCCGCCAGGGCCAGTCGCCGGTGGTCCGGCGCGCGCCGATAGGGCAGCCGTTCGAGACCTTCCTGTCGTTCACCGCGTGGGCCGAGCAGCTGGGCCACCGTCCCGGCCAGCGCACCCTGGAGATCGCCCGCCGTGGCGCCTCCGAGGCGGCCGCCGCCGCGCTCGGCCTGGACCCGGGCGACCACGTCGTGGACGTGCTGCGCCTGCGGCTGCTCGACGACCGGCCCGTCATGCTGGAACGCAGCTCGTTCGTCCTCGACCTCGGCCTGCTGCTGTTCCAGTTCGACCTCGACGCCGGATCCATCTACGCCGGTCTGACCGCCCGGGGCGCCGACCTCGCGACGGCCACCCACACGATCGACGCCATCTCCGCGCCCGCCGACGACGCCGCCCTGTTGGAGATCGAGGCGGGCGGCCCGCTGCTGCGCGAGCGCCGCACCGCCGCGACCGGCGAGGGCCGCCCCGTGGAGTACGCCGACGACCGCTACCGCCCTGACCGCGCGACCTTCACCATCGCCAACGCCCGGACACAGCGGCTCGCCGTCGTCCGCGACATGTTCGACCCCGGAGGAAACCCATGGCCGTGACCACGAAACCCCCCAGGCACGAGCGTCCGCCCGCCTTCGAGCTCGCCGCGCTCGACATGGCCGGTACCACCGTGCAGGAGGGCGGCGCCGTCTACCGGGCGGTGGCCGAGGCCGTCGGAGCGCGCCTGGGACGGCCCGTCCCCGAGGACGTGCTGCGCCGCTGGACCGGCACGAGCAAGGACGAGGCCATCGCGGGCCTGCTCACCGACCTCGACGGCTCGGCCCCCGCACCGGTGGTGGCCGAGGTCTACGCCGGTTTCGCCGAACGCCTGAGCGCCGCCTACGCCGCCACCCCGCCGACGGCGATCCCCGGTGCCGCCGAGGCCATCGGCGAGCTGCGCGCGGCGGGCGTCAAGGTCGTCCTGCAGACCGGCTACTCCCGCG
>NZ_JBSZKT010000019.1:0-126906 GCF_055690525.1 Streptosporangium sp. H13245
GGGGCGGCCTGGAGCGGTTGGCCGAACAGTTGGATGACGTCACCTGATCGTGAGCCAGGCGAACTCTTCGTACGAGACGAGTACGGGCGGCTCATCAGGGGCGGCCTGGAGCGGTTGGCCGAACAGTTGGATGACGTCACCTGATCGTGAGCCAGGCGAACTCTTCGTACGAGACGAGTACGGGCGGCGTCGGGACGGGGCCTCACAGGCGGTAGACCCGGCGGGCGGTGGCGGCGAACACGTTCTGGGCGACCTGGGGGGAGCGGTGGGAGAGGACCTCCTGCCAGGTGGAGACCAGCGTGGGAAGGTCGGTCCAGAGCTTCTCGATCGGGAAGTTGCTCCCCCACATGCAGCGGTGGGAGCCGAAGGCCTCCAGGCAGGTGTCCGCGACCGTCTCGATCAGCGAGCGGTCCACGCGGTGCACGAACGTGCCCTGGCCGGTGAGCTTCACCACGACGTTGGGCCGCTTGGCCAGCAGTCTCAGGCCGCGCTTCCACTCCGCCACCCGGGACGCCTCGAAGTCGTCGAGCATCCCCGCGTGGACCAGCACGAACGTGACGTCGGGGAAGTCGTCGACGAAGCTCGCGGCGTCGGTCATCTGGCCGGGGAACACCTGGAGCTCGAACAGCCAGCCGAGGTCGGCGAGCGAGGCGATGTTACGGCGGAAGACGGGGTCCTTCATGCGGTCGGGAGCGGAGGCGAACCGGAACTCCGGCCGCTCGTGCCAGTGCAGCTGCAGCCGGGTACCCCGCATCAGGGGGGTGATCGCGGCCTGGCGGCGCATCACGTCCGCCGCGCCCTCGTCGAAGAGGTCCGCGGAGCCGATCACGGCCGTGGGCCAGCCGGTCTCGGCGTGGGTCTCGCGCAGCCAGCGCACCTCGTCCAGGGAACGGTCGAGCGGCCAGTTGGCCTGGACGTAGACCGCGGAGGTGATGCCGCAGGCGGTGGCCTCCTCGACGTACTCGGACACCGGGTAGTCGCGGCGGATCGGTTCGTAGGGGCCGAAGATGCGCGGGACCATCTCTCCGCTGAGCCAGGGCAGGTCGGCGGCGCGCCAGATGTGGTGGTGCGCGTCGACGATCCCGGCGGGGACCGGGCGGGTGGTGCTGTCGTTCATGAGCGGGTTCCCGTGGGTCGAGGGGTGGGCCACCGCCTGGCCGCGGCGTGCCGGGGGCCGGACAGGACCGCCGGGAGGCGGCGGACCTCCGCGAGGGCGGTGGGCAGGTCGCGTACGCCGCCGAGGTGGTCGAGGTGGGGGAGCTGGGCGGCCATGGCGCGCGTGACCGGGCTGTAGGCGGGGGAGCACGCCAGCGGCGACCACCAGACGAGCCGGTGGCCCAGGCGGGACAGGCGGGCGGTCGCGCGGACCATGGGGACGTGGTCGCCGCGTTCGAGCCCGTCGGAGAGCACGATCACGAGCGCGCCCCTCGCGAGCGCCACGAACCGCGGGACGCCCAGGAACTCGTGCAGCGCCGCCCCGATCGCGGTGCCGCCGTCGGCGTCCGTCACCAGCTCGGACACCGCTCGCAGCGCCCGGCCCGTGTGGGGGTGCGACAGCGCGGAGGTGATCCTGGTGAGCCGGGTGCCGAAGGTGAAGACCTCGGTGCGGCCCGGCGCCGCGCGCAGTGCCGTGCGCGCCAGGCGGAGCAGGTCGGGGGTGTGCCGCCGCAGCGAGCCCGAGACGTCGACCAGGATGAGCAGGCGGCGCGGGCGCGGAGGCCGGGCCCGGCGGCGCAGCTCGATGATCTCCCCGTCGTGGCGGTGCGCCCGCCGCCAGGCGTGCCGTACGTCCAGCCGGTCGCCGGAGCGCGCCGGGCGCCGCCGCCTCGACGGGGTCGAGGGCAGTACGGCGGGCCAGGCGGACTCCAGGGCCCGCGTGACCGGGCGCCACCGGTCGTCGGCCGCGTCGAAGTCCCGCCTGCCGTACGTGCTGAGCGTGCTGGCCTCGACACCGTCGCCGGGGAGTACCTCGCGCGGCGCGGGGTCGTCCTCGCCCGGCCCCTGGGGGGAGGGGACGTCGCTCTCTCCCGCGGGCGGCGGCGGTACGGCGTCAGGGGGGCCGTCCTGCCGGAACCACGCGGTGAAGACCTGGTCGAACGCGGCGAGCTCCCCGATGTCGTGCAGCAGGGTGATCCGGGCGTACCAGTACAGGGCGGTCAGGTCGCGTGGCGGTGACGCGCCGATGACGCGCAGCAGGTCGGCCTGTTTGGGCAGCGCGGTGGTCACGCCCGCGGCGCGCAGCGCGGACAGGAACCCCCACACGTGACGTGCGGCGAGAACGGCGGGTTCGGGGGTGCCGGACGGTTTCCCCGCGAGGGAAGCGCCGGATGGCCCTCCGGTGAGAGGGGCGGGATCGGAGATGCCGGACGGTTCCTCCGCGAGGGGAGCGCCGGATGGTCCTCCGGTGAGAGGGGCGGGTTCGGGGGTGCCGGACGGTTTCCCCGCGAGGGGAGCGCCGGGCGGCGTTTCCGCGCGGGGAGTGGGTTCGGGTGCGCCGGGCGGCTCACCCGGGAAAGGAGCGGGCTCAGGCATCGCCGAACAGCTCCTCCGCGTGACCGAGGAGCAGCCGGGTGTCCTCCTCGTCCTTGATGAGCAGGCCGAGGGCGCGGCGCAGGGCCACGGGCCACGGGCTGCCCCCCTCGGCCAGGGCGACCGCGCCCCTGGCCCACTCCACGGACTCGGCGATGCCGGGCCGTTTGAGCAGCGGCAACCCGCGTACCCGCTGGACGGCGCGCACCAGCCCCTCCGCCGCCCGCTCCTCCAGGCCCGGTACGGCCGCGCGCAGGATCGCCCGCTCGCGATCGACCTCGGGGAAGGCGATCCAGTGATACAGGCATCGCCGTTTGAGTGCGTCGTGCAGCTCGCGGGTCCGGTTGGAGGTGAGCACCACGATCGGCGGGGTGCGCGCCCCGATGGTGCCCAGCTCCGGGACGGTGATCTGGAAGTCGCCCAGGAACTCCAGCAGGAACGCCTCGAACTCGCTGTCGGCGCGGTCGATCTCGTCGATCAGCAGGACCGCGCCGCGGTCGGCCTCCAGGGCGCGGAGCAGCGGACGCCGCAGCAGGAACTCCTCGCGGTAGAGGTCGCCGACCTCCTGACCCCGGCTCTCGGCCACCCGGACCCACAGGAGCTGCTTGGGGTAGTCCCACTCGTACAGCGCCTGCCCGGCGTCCAGCCCCTCGAAGCACTGGAGCCGGATGAGCTCCCGGCCGACGACGCGGGAGAGCACCGTGGCGACCTCGGTCTTGCCGACGCCAGGTTCCCCCTCCAGCAGCAGCGGCCGGCCCAGCCGCAGCGCCAGGTGGACGGCCGTGCGGAGTCCCTCGTCGGCGAAGTACCCCTCCCGTTCGAGCGCCGCGGCGAGCGTGGGCTCGTCCAGGAGGCGGCCCGTCGAGGAGGGCGCGGGCCCGGCGGGCGCGGGGGAGAACCCGCCGGACACCGGGGAACCCCCGGCGGGCGCGGGGGAGATACCGGACACCGGGGAACCCCCGGCGGGCGTCGTGGAGAACCCGCCGGGCGCCGGGGAGCCCCCGGAGGGCATCGGGGAGGCCCCGAGAGGCGTCACAACTGCGCGTGCTCGGTCGTGAGCAGGTGGATCCGCTGGGTGGTGTGCGCGGCGGCGTCGGCCGCGGCGGCCTTGCCGTGCTCGGAGCCGAACGCGGCGGCGCGGGCGTCCTCGTCGTCGAAGTAGAGCTCGTTCACCGAGTCGAACGGCGCGTCCTCGCCGTTGCTGACGCTCACCGTGTACTTGCGCAGCCCGGGAAGCCTCCTGGCGAACTCGACGTGGTCCTCCACGACCCACTTCGCGAACTCCTCGTGGGACAGGTTCTCCGCGCGCTTGAGCAGTGAGACGACTTTCAGCATGGTTATCGGTTCCTCCGGATCGGATGGGTTTTTCAGGTGCCCCCGCGCAGGGCGTCCAGCCCGCGCAGGACGCGTTCGGGGGTGAAGGGCATCGCCGTGACGCGTACGCCGCACGCGTCGAAGATGGCGTTGGCGATGGCCGGGATCGGCGCGTTGGCGGTCATCTCGCCGATGCCCTTGGCGCCGTAGGGGCCGTTGCCCGCCGGGCGTTCCAGGAACAGGCTGTGCTGTACGGGGATGTCGGCCGGGCCCGGCATGAGATAGTCGGCGAAGTCGCGGGGCCCGTGGTCGCGCCGGGGGTAGTAGGGCTCGGTGGTCTCGAACAGGGCGTGTGACATGCCCATCCAGGCCCCGCCCTCGACCTGCTGGGTCGCCATGGCCGGATTGAGCGCCCGGCCGATCTCGTAGGCGTTGTACAACTCCAGCACCTCGACCACCCCGGTCTCGTCGTCCACCTCGACGACGGCGACCGTGCACGCGTGCGCCTGGCACGAGTCGGGGTCCATCTCCCCCGTCTCGGGTACCGGCACGCTCGGCTCCTTGAGGAAGATGCCGCGCCCGGAGATCGTCCGGCCGTGCTTGAAGTGCGCGGCCAGGGCCAGGTCGGTGATGTGGATGCTCGGCTGCTCCGAGCCCCTGAGCTTGATGACGCCGGTGCCGTCGGTCTCCAGGTCCCCGGCGTCGACCTCCAGCTCCTCGGCGGCGACCTCCAGCATCACGGCACGCGCCTCGGCCGCCGCCATGATGACGGCGTTGCCGACGCGGTGGGTGCCCCGGCTGGCGAAGGTTCCCATGCAGTGCGGACCCGTGTCGGTGTCGGCGGTGTTGACCAGGACGTTCCCGATCGGCAGGCCGAGTGTCTCGGCCGCGCACTGCGCGGCGATCGTCTTGATGCCCTGGCCGAGGTCCACCGAGGACAGCGTGACCACGAAGGTGCCCGTGGTCGTGGCGTGGATCAGCGCCTGCGAGGGGTCGCCGCCGAGGTTCATGCCGGTCGGGTAGTTCACCGACGCGTATCCGCGCCCGCGCAGCCTGGTCATGGCCTACAGCCCCTCTCGCGTCGTCGAGGACATCCGGCGGTACGCCTCGGGCAGCTCGTGCCCGGACATCTCCGCGGCCTTCTGGATCACCTCGACCAGGGCGGTGCCCTCGGCGACCTTGCGGTGGGCCTTGAGGTCCCCGTCGCGGTAGGCGTTGAGGAGACGCAGCCGCAGCGGGTCCATGGACAGGGCCCTGGCGATCCGGTCCATCTGCGACTCCAGCGCGAAGTCGCCGATGGTCACGCCGAACCCGCGCATCGCGCTGGAGGGCGTGCGGTTGGTGAACACGCAGTGGCAGTCGGCCCACACGTTCGGGATCGAGTACGGTCCCGGCAGGTGGGCGGCGGCCTTGGTGGTGCCGTACGGGGTGTGCCGGGCGTAGGCGCCGGAGTCGACGTACAGCGTGACCTTGCGGCCGACGATCCGGCCGTCGTCCATTACGGCGTCCTTGATGTAGATGCGCTCGGCCGCGCGCGGCGAGGAGACCTGCATCTCCTCGTACCTGCTGTAGACGAACTTGACCGGGCGGTCGGTCACCATCGCGGCCACGCACGCGACCGGCTCGACGACGACGTCGACCTTGCCGCCGAAGCCCCCGCCGACCGTCCCGCCGACGACGCGCAGCCTGTTGAACGGGGTCTCCAGGATCAGCGCGGTGTTGTCGAGGGTGAAGAAGCACGCCTGGGTGTCGGAGTGGATGCGCAACCGGCCGTCGGCCTGCGGGATCACCACGCAGCCGGTGGTCTCGGCGGGAGCCTGCTCGATCGGGGCGGACTCGTAGCGCCACTCGAAGACGTGGTCGGCCTCCCCGAACGCCCTCTCCACGTCGCCGAACCGGATCCGCCGGCAGTGGTGTCCCTCGTACGTGAAGAAGTTGCGGCCGTGGTACTCGTTGACCAGCGGCGCCCCCTCCGCCAGGGCCTCCTCGACGTCGAAGACGGCGGGCAGGTCCTCGTAGCCGACTTTGATTCTGGCCGCGCCCTCCAGGGCCGCCGCCTCGGACTCGGCGACCACCGCGCAGATCGGCTCGCCGAGGTAGCGGACCTTGTCCACGGCCAGGATCGGCTCGTCGTCCGGCCCGACGCCGATCAGTTTGAGCGGGGTGTAGATGTTGTTCGGGATGTCGGCGTGGGTGAGGACCCGCGTGACGCCGGGCACGGCGAGGGCGCCGGTCAGGTCGACGTCCCTGATCCTGGCGTGGTGGCGGGCCGAGCGGTGCATCTTCAGGTGCAGCATTCCCCGGGGGGCGACGTCCTCGAAGAACTCGGTCCTGCCGGTGACGTGCCCCAGCGCGTCGGAGCGCTGGACGACCGAGCCGATGACGGTGAAGTCGTCCTCGCGCTCGGCGGCGAAGGAGGCCTTGTCGATGGGGGCGAGCCGGTAGGTCATCGCGACGCCGCCGTCTCCGCGTTTCCCGTGCTTCCCGTGGTCTCCCCGCGCCTGCGTCTGGCCGCGTCCAGGATGGCGATCATGATGGGCTGGTAGCCGGTGCACCGGCAGACGTTGCCCGAGATCGCCTCGGCGACCTCCTCCCGGCTCGGGTCGGGGGTGCGGTCCAGCAGGGCCTCGGCGACCATGATCATGCCCGCCGTGCAGAACCCGCACTGGGTGGCGAAGTTGTCGACGAAGGCGCTCTGCACCTCGTCGAGCTCCCCGCCGGAGGCCACCCCCTCAAGCGTGCGGACCGAGCGGCCCGAGACCGTTTCCACGGAGACCAGGCACGCCGTCACGGGCCGGTCGTCGACCAGTACGGTGCAGGTGCCGCAGCTTCCCTGCGCGCAGCCGCGCTTGGCCGCCGTGAGCCCCAGCGTGTCGCGCAGGGTCGCCAGGAGTGTGGTGCCCGGCCTGGCGATGAACTCCCGGGGTTCGCCGTTGACGACGAGCGAGACGATCTGTGACGGCATTGTCCGGCCCTTTCTGAGGGGTGGGCGCGTGATGGCGGGGACCGCTAGCGGGTGAGGGCCCGGCGCAGGTGCACGGGCAGGACGCGCGCCCGGTACCACGCGCTGGCGTAGGCGTCGTCGAAGGGCGCCACGTCGGAACGGGCGGCCTCACCGGCCTCGGTCAGGACCTCGGGGCTCGGCGGGCGGCCCCGCAGCAGCCGTTCGGCCGACACCGCGCGCACCGGGCGCGGGGCGACACCGCCGAGGGCGATCCTGGTCGAGGTCACCACCCCGTTCTCGGTGCGTGTCACGGAGGCGACGGTCACGATGGACGCCGAGTTGAGCCTGCGGCGCATGGCCTTGTGGTAGTACCAGGTCCCCGGCTCCGGCAGGGCCACCACCACCGCCGTGACGAACTCGCCCCCGGCCACCCCCGAGGCGAGCACGTCGGCCACCGGGGCGTCGCGCCGCCCACCGGGGCCCGCGATCTCGCACACCGCGTCAAGGGCGAGCAGGCAGACCGCCAGATCGCCGTACGGCTGCGCGACGAACAGGTTGCCGCCCACGGTCGCCAGGTTGCGGATCGTGGGGGAGGCGATGGTGCGCATCGCCGGGCGCAGGAAGCCGAGCCCGGGATGCTCCTCGACGGACGACAGGGAGGCCGCTGCGCCGATCCTGGCCACGCCGTCGCGGACCTCGATCCCCGCCAGCCCGGCCCTCCGCAGGCTGATCAGCTCGCTCCGGGTCGCGGCCCCGCTGCTCACCAGCGGCATCACGACGGTGCCACCGCCCATGATCCAGCCGCCCCTCGCCGAGTGGACCGCCACGGCCTCCGCGGACTCGGGCACGTGGACGGCCTGGATCATCATGTCCGTACCCCCTGTTACAACCGGGTTAACTATCGATAATTGATTATCGGAACCGTAAGTCGGGTCTCACCCCGGCGTCAAGGGAGGATCGATGAGCGAGAATCGATACTCGGTAGGATGCGCTCCATGACCGAGGAGCCCTCCATGCTGCCGAGGCTGACGCTGTCGCGGCAGATCCGCGACTCGCTGGTCAGCCGGATCGTCTCCGGCCAGTTCAGGCCGGGCGAGCGGCTGGTGGAGACGCGCCTCGCGGCGACGTACGGCACGAGCCAGGCACCCGTCCGCGAGGCGCTGCGCGAGCTGGAGGTCATGCGGCTGGTGGAGACCCAGCCGCGCAGGGGCACCTTCGTGCGCCCCTTCGTCCACGAGACGCTCAGGGAGAGCTACGTCGTACGGGCCGCGCTGGAGGAGACGGCCGTCCGGCTGGCCCTGCTCGCCGGGACCGTCCCGGTGGAGGCGCTCGAAGCGGACGTGGCGGCGATGCGGGCCGCGGCCGACGAGGGCGACGGCGAGGCGTCCGTACGGGCGAGCGTGTCCTTCCACCGGCGCATCGTCGAGGCCGCCCGCAACGAGCTGCTCAGACTCTCCTGGGAGGGCCTGCAGATCGAGGCGCGCACGTCGGTCACGATGCTCGCGACCGGGGTGAACCTCCACGACATCGCCCGCGACCACGCCGAGCTGCTGGCGATGATCGAGCGCGGCGACCTGGAGACGGCCTGCAGGCACGCCCGCGACCACCAGTGGCACTATGCCGACCTCCCGCACGACGCCCACGGCCGGATCCGCGACACCGCCGCCGGTTGAGTCACCACAAGTCCGGACAGTTCGCGGTTGGAACCCGGCGCCCCGGGTAGCCGAGCCGGGCTGTCGTCATCACCATCACCGGATGGAACGGCGGGCGCCCGATCCTTGTGAGGGGCCGGCACCCGCCGTGGCACGGGCGGTGGTGAGGTCGTGCGCACGGCCCCGCCGCCCGGTCCGGGAGGCGAGGGACGCGGATACGGTTCGAGGAAAGGTGAGATCGTGACGAGCAACTCCGGACAGACCGGTTCCGAGGCGGCGTCGGCCGCGGCCAAGACACTGGCCGACCCCAACGCGACCGAGGAGGAGAAGTCCGCCGCCGCCAGCGCGCTGTCGCAGGCCCCGGAGAGCCAGGGGGAGACCGGCGCCGAGGCGGCGTCGGCCTCGTCCAGGACGCTGTCGGACCCCGAGCAGGGCGACACGGAGAAGTCCGCCGCGGCCAGCGCGCTGTCGCAGACACCGGAGAACCCCGACGAGAAGTGACGGCCGCGACTGCCCGGAGACCGCCTCCGGGCAGCCTGTCGTTCAGGTCGTCACGAGGTCGTCTCCGGGCGGACGGTCATGATCTGATTCCGGTGGGAAAGGCCGCCGCCCGCGGTCTCACCCGGCCCGCCAGCGCCGGTTGACCTCCTCGACGCCGGGCGGCGGGCCGGGCAGCGGATCCGCGGAGGTCAGGCGCAGGCCGTCCAGGACCAGGGTCAGGTAGCGGTTCCTGATCTCGGAGGTCCTGGCCTCGTCGCCGAGGTGGAGACCGGCGATCTGCTCGAAGATCATCGCCACGTCGGCGACGGCCAGGCCGGGGCGGAGCACCCCCGCGTCCCTGGCCCGCTCGAAGATCCGTACGGTGAGCTCGTTCGCGCGCTCGGACGCGCGGTGTAAGTCCTCGCCGGGAGTGAAGGTCCCGGCGAGATTGATCACCAGGGCGTGGTTGTCGGCCGCCACGACACGGCGGACGAACCCGGCGAAGGCGTCCCACGGGTCGTTCTCGCCGGTCAGGGCGGCCTCGGCCTCGGCGATGTAGAGGCTCAGGCCGTCCGAGCAGAGCCTGCGGAGCAGGTCCTCCTTGCCCGCGTAGCGGCGGTAGAGCGCGCTGATGCCCACCCCGGCCCGCTCGGCCACCGCGGAGATCGGGGCGCCGGGGTCGGCGACGAAGACCGCGCGGGCGGCCTCCAGGATCACCTGGTCGTTACGGGCGGCCTGGGCCCTGCGGCCGTTCATCGGCGCCGGAGCGGCTGTCTCCATGCCGCCAATATAACGACCGGAACATAGCGTTCCCTTCTGGCGGGAGGCTCTGGCGGGAGAGATCCCCGATCAGGTGGCCCGGGTGCCCGTCCGGGCGGCGATGTGGTCGGGAGGGGCGATCCCGGCCGGGAGCAGCGGGTCGGGGACCGGGGCCAGCCAGGTGGTGGACAGGGGAAGCCGGCCCGCCCAGAGCCCCAGCTCGGCGTCGGGGCCCTCGCCGTCGTCGGGCGGCCCGGCACTCACCTTGACCGACGCCTCGGCCAGGGAGATCGCGAGGATCGTCGTCGCGGCGAGCTCCTTGCGGCTGGGCCGCCTGGCGTAGTCCCACTGGCCGGGGGCGGCGTGCTCGGTCAGGATCCGCAGCGCGGCCAGTTTCTCCTCGCCCTCCAGGGACCTGGGCACGCCGTAGACCATGGCGGAGCGGTAGTTGACGCCGTGCTCGAACACCGACCTGGCCAGGATGAGGCCGTCCACGTGGGTGACCGTCACACAGACCGTCCCCAGGCCCGGGTCCGGTCCGTCCGCGTCGGTGTCGGCTCCCGCGTCCTCGGATCCGGCGGGGCGCCGCGCGGGCTCCCGGCCGGTCAGGCTCCGGCTGGCCACCGAGCCGTGCACGTAGAGGTGGTCGGTGTCGAAACCGTAGACCGTGGGGACGACCATGGGCACCCCGCCCGAGATCACTCCCAGGTGGCAGACGAATCCGGCGCCCAGCACCTCGTACAGGGCGGCGCGGTCGGTGCGGCCCTTCTCCCGCAGGCGCCGGTGCCGGGTGCGTTCGGTCGCGGATAATTCGCTCATGAGGCGATATTCAATCAGGTGACTTCGGGGTCCGGGCGCCTCGCGACCCGGGTGTCCCACCCTCCGGAACCCGTGACCCGGGCCGCCCCGGGAAGAACCACGGGGAGCCCGGGGCCGGAACGGAGAAAGACCCGCCGTGGCGGGTCTTTCGCGAGAAGGTCTGGCGAGGGGTCAGGCGGCGGACGTGGGGCCGCTCGTCCGTGGGAAACGCAGGACATTGC
Organism: Streptosporangium sp. H13245; assembly: GCF_055690525.1. NCBI lineage: Bacteria > Bacillati > Actinomycetota > Actinomycetes > Streptosporangiales > Streptosporangiaceae > Streptosporangium > Streptosporangium sp. H13245. Next base: position 10,719 of record NZ_JBSZKT010000019.1, read on the forward strand.
GGCCCGTGTAGGCGCTGAGATCGACGACCTTGGCGTCACCGGTCACTCCGCGGCGTGTCGCGGAACGAATGTCCCTGATCTTGAGCCGTGCGACATATGGTGGCACGACCACAAGTCTCTTCATTGAGCCCCCCGGCGTGATGGTTCCGTTATCAGAAGTATCTACAGAGCGCCGCATAAGACTGCCGTAAAGCCCAGGTCAATAGGGGAGTGGGCGTCCCGAGGGGGATCGCAGATCCAGACCCGGGGTGCGGTCGGGGCGGCGCGGGCGCCGCCGGACGATCCGGGTGCGTCGCCGCATGATCCAACCTCCTTCCCGGGCTCACCGTGCTCCGTGTCCTACGACACCGCTCCGCCGGATGCTCACGCGTCCGGCTCGCACGGTTACCCGTGCGAGCCAAACCTAGTCCGCCCCGCCCCTCTCGATCAACCGTTTTGGCTACGCAGGGCTCCCGGAACCATACGGGTGGTGACGGCGATCCGGTTCCACGCGTTGATCGTCGCGATGGCCACGACCAGCGCGGCCAGCACCTCCGGCTCGTAGTGCCTGGCGGCCTCCTCCCACACCGCGTCCGGCACCGTCTCGCCGCGGTCGCTGAGCCGGGTCGCCTCCTCGGCCAGGGCGAGGGCCGCCCGCTCGGCGTCACTGAAGTAGGGCGTCTCCCGCCAGGCCACCACGGAGAACAGCCGCTCGTCGCTCTCCCCGGCCGCCTTGGCGTCGTGGGAGTGCATATCGACGCAGAAGGCGCAGCCGTTGATCTGGCTGACCCGTAGCTTGACCAGCTCCTTCGTGGTGTGCGGCAGCCCGCTGTCGGCCAGGTACTTCTCCAGCCCCAGCATCGCCCGGTAGGCCTCGGGGGCGAGCTCGCCGATGTTCATCCGCTCTTTCATCGAACACTCCTTAGTTTCTCCGGGTTCATCACGATGTCGATCTCGGTGATCCGGCCCTCGGAGACGGTGAGCCCGTAGACGGCGAGCCGGTCGCCCCGCCCCCACAGCAGCCCGGCCCGGCCGTTGACCGTGGTCACCGTCAGGCTCCCGGCGCCCCGGTACTTCCTGGCGACCCCGAGCACGAAGCGGCCCACCCGGTCGGAGCCGAGGACCGGCCTGCGGGCCGCGCCCACCACCCCGCCACCGTCGCTGCGCAGCACCACGCCGGGATCGAGAAGCGCCATCAGCGCGCCGATGTCGCCGTCGCCGTCACCCCGGCCCCGGACGACCCGCGCGAACGCCTCGACCACCCTGCGGTGCTCGGTCTCGTCGACCTCGAAGCGGGGCGCCCGCGCCGCGACGTGCGCGCGGGCGCGGGCGGCGAGCTGACGGCACGCGGCGGCGGAGCGCCCGACCGCGCGCGCCACCTCCCCGAACGGCAGCCCGAACACGTCGTGCAGGACGAAGGAGGTGCGTTCGGCCGGGCTGAGCGACTCCAGCACCACCAGCATCGCCAGGCTCATCGACTCGTCCAGGGTCACCCTGTCGGCGGGGTCGCCCCCGCCGACCACCGGCTCCGGCAGCCACGGCCCGACGTACTCCTCGCGCCGTACGCGTGCCGAACGCAGTACGTCCAGCGCGAGTCTCGATACTGTGACCACCAGCCAGCCCGTGACGTCCCCGATCTCCGAACGCTCCGCCCCGCCCAGCCGGAACCAGGCGTCCTGCACCACGTCCTCGGCCTCGTCGAGGCTGCCGAGCAGGCCGTAGGCCACACCGACCAGCCGTGGCCGGATGGCCGCGAACTCCGCCGCGAGAGCTTCGTCACCGTTCACGTAAGGAGGACGAGACATGTCCCAAGTCTGTGACACCGCCCGAACCTCTTCGTCTTCCGGGGCGTCCAATCCACCGGCGAACGGAGTGTGAGTTGAGTACGACACTTATCGACGGTGACCCGCAGCGGCTGGGCGGCTACTGGCTGGCCGGGCGGCTGGGCGCGGGCGGCCAGGGCGTGGTCTACGAGGCGTACGACGCCGAGGGCACGCGGGTCGCGGTGAAGGTCCTGCACGGCGACGCCGGGACCGACCCCGAGCTGCGCGACCGGTTCGGCCGCGAGGCCGCCGCCGCCCGCCGGGTGGCCTCGTTCTGCACCGCGGGCGTGCTGGACGCCGACCTCGACGGGCCCAGGCCGTACATCGTCAGCGAGTACGTGGAGGGCCCCAGCCTGCGCGGGGCCGTCGCGGAGGGGCGCCGCTTCACCGGGGGTGACCTGCACCGCCTCGCGACCGCGATCGCCACCGCGCTGACCGCCGTCCACGAGGCCGGGGTGATCCACCGCGACCTCAAACCCGACAACGTGCTGCTGGGCCCGGACGGCCCGAGGGTGATCGACTTCGGTGTCGCCCGTACGGAGGACATGTCGCTGACCGCGACCGGCATGGTGGCGGGCACCCCGACCTACATGGCCCCCGAGATCTTCATGGGCCAGCGCGCGAGCGCGGCCGTCGACGTCTTCGCCTGGGGCGGGATCATGGTCTTCGCCGCGACGGGCGCCGACCCGTTCCGCGCGGAGAGCCTGGGCGGGATCATGCACCGCGTGCTGTCGGTGCAGCCCCAGCTGGACATGCTCCCCGAGCACCTGCGGCCGTTCGTCGCCGCCTCGCTCGCCAAGGACCCCGAGTCCAGGCCCACGGCCAGGGATCTGCTGCTCGCCCTGGTCAGCGGCGACGGGGCCGTCGACACCCCGAGGCTGCTCGCGGCGGGCAGCGACGCCGGGGCCCAGATCCGCGCGACCTCGGCCGACCCCGCGCTCGGCACCCTCGCCGAGGACGCCTACGTCGCGCTCGGCCCCGCCGAGCGGGAGCTGGCCCCCGAGATCTTCCTGCGGCTGGTCACCGTGACCGACGACGGCCAGCTCGTCGTACGCCAGGCGCAGTGGGCCGAGCTTCTCGACGGGCGCCAGGAGGGCGAGGCCGCCGCGGTACGGCGCCTGGTGCAGGTCTTCGCGTACCTGCTCACCCACGACGACCGGGAGGTCTGGCTGTCGCGGCCCGCGCTGCCGCAGGCCTGGCCCAGGTTGCGCGGGTGGGTCAGGGCCAACCGGGACGGCCTGGCCGTGCACCGGGGCATCCTCACCGCCGCGCGGCGCTGGCAGCTCCAGGGGCGCAGGGACGGGGACCTGTTCCAGGGCAGCAGCCTGGAGAACGCCATGCGCTGGGCGGCCACCGGCCGCCGCAACATCACGCTCAGCCCGGTCGAGCGCGACTTCCTGGAGGCAGGCGCAGCCCTCACCCGGCGCCGTGCCCGCAGGGGGCGGGTGCTCTCCGGCACGCTGGCCGTGCTCCTGGTCGTCGCGCTGGCCGCCGGGGCGTTCGCCGTGCAGCAGAGCAGGGTGGCCGACGCGCGCAGCGTCGTCATCACCTCCCAGCGCGACCAGGCGACGGCCGCCAGGCTCGCCGCGACGGCCGACACGCTGCGGACCTCGGACCCGGTCAGGGCCATGTTGCTCAGCGTGGCCGCCTGGCGGCTGGCACCGGTGACCGAGGCCAGGGCGAGCCTGACCGGTTCGCTGGCCCAGCGGGAGGCGGCCGCCTTCCACGACCCGGCCACCGGGATACAGACCCTGAGGGCGCTGAGCGCCGACGGCCACACGCTCGTCAGCGCGAGCGACGGCGAGGCGCGCGTCTGGGACGTGCGGACCGGCAGGCGCGTCGGCGGCTTCACCGGGATCGGCGGCGACCTGCGCGGGATCGCGCTGAGCCCGGGAGGCACCCGTCTCGCCGTGATCAGCGGCCTGCGGCTGAGGATCTGGGACGTGCGGACCGGCAAGCCGACCGGCGCCGTCCTCCCGGTCCAGGGCCGGAACGACGGGGGCGACACCAGCGCGCTCTTCGGGCAGTCGGAGGACTGGCTCATGGTCTGGCAGGGCGAGGGGTTCATCGTCTGGAACGTGGTGACCGGCCAGAAGCACTCCCCGCTCGTGGGAGCCCTCGGCAGCGACATCTCGGCGGACGGGAGCGGGCTCGCGACGGGCAGCCTCGACGGCGACGTGGCGGCCTTCGCCCTGGACGGCCTGCGCAGGATCCCGCTGGGCAACCGCTGCAACGCCTGCGGGCCGAAGCTGGCCTACAGTCCCGACGGCGCGACCATCGCCGTCGGCAGGGGCAGGGGCGTCGAGCTGCGCGACGCGTCCACCGGGGCGAAGCTGGACGGCTTCTTCGAGGAGGGCGCGACCGGCGAACTCGTCTTCAGCCCCGACGGGCGCTTCCTGGCCTCGGCGGTCGACACGGCCCTGCGGCTCTGGCGGGTCCAGGACGGCAGGCTGCTGCTCACCCAGAGGATCGACGCGTACAACCCCGTCTTGGCCTTCGACCAGGACGGGCGCACCCTGCGCTACCTCACCGAGGACACGGTGACGAGCCTCGACGTCTCCGCGCTGACCAGGCCCGTCACCCTGAAGGGCCCGGGGACCGGCTGGGCGGCCCTCAGCCCCGGCGGACGGCTCCTCGCCTCCAGGGACGGCGAGGCGGGCGAGATCGTGATCCGCGACGTCCGGCGGCGCGTCCGCCTGGGCTCGCTGAACATCGGGCCCGGCGGCGCCGACGGCTACTTCGCGATGGCCTTCAGCGCCGACGGCGGGCGGCTGGTGGTCAACAGCGGCGCGGACAGTCCCCGGCTGACCGTCTGGGACACCTCCACCTTCAAGCGGATCACCGCCGTCACCCTCGCCCGCCGTGGCCAGGTCCCGGCCGTGGCGATCAGCGCCGACGGCACCGCCGTGGCCTCGTACACCCTCTACTACGACTCCGATGTGGAGCCCGAAGGGGAGATCCACGTCTGGGACGTGCCCAGCGGGCGGCCGCGCTGGTCGCGGCCCCAGGGCATGGTCGAGAAGCTGGTGTTCACCCCGGACGGCGGGGCGCTCGCGGTCGTGGGCGGTGAGCACCGGCTGCTGGACGCGGGCACCGGCAAGCCGTTCGGCGACACCTACGGCTCGCCCACCGTCAGCATCCCGGCGATCGCGCTGGCCTTCGGCGACGACGGTTCCCGCTTCGCCGTCGCCGACCAGGTGGGGCGCATCTCGGTGTTCGAGACCCGGGGCAGGAAGCGGGTGGGCGGCATGATCCGGGGCGAGCCGGGCACGGGCACCGGCCTGACGTACTCGCCGCGCGGTGACGTCATCGCCGCGGCGGTGACCGAGCGGTCGGTGGGCATCTGGGACGTCGCGACCGGGCGCCGCCTCGGCCAGCCGATCGTCGCCCAGACCGGAGACCTCGAGTCGCTGGCGTTCAGCCCCGACGGCGCCCGGCTGATCGCCGTCGACGGGGCCGGCACCCTGAGCGAGTATCCGGTCGAGCCGGAGGCGGTGGCGCGGACGGTCTGCGAGCGCGCGGGCCGCACCCTGTCGCGCGAGGAGTGGCGCACCTACCTGGGGGACCTGCCCTACCGCAACGTTTGCCCTGCTTAAAAGCAACTTTTTCCCCACGGGTCGCATCAAACAGCGCATGAGAGTGGCGCAGGAGTTGATCGTGGGCGACCCGTGGCGGCTGGGCGGCTACCGCCTCGCCGGGCGGCTGGGGGCGGGCCCCCTGGGCGTGGTCTACGAGGGGTACGACCCGGCCGGGGGACGGGTCGCGGTGCGGGTCCTGCACGGCCCTCCGGGGCGGGAGGCGTCCGCCGAGGCCGCCGCCGCCCGCCGCGTCGCCTCGCCCTGCACGGCGAACGTGCTGGACGCCGACCTCGACGGGCCCAGGCCGTACATCGTCAGCGAGTACGTGGAGGGCCCCAGCCTGCGCCGGGCCGGGCGGATCTTCGGCGGCGACGACCTGCACGGCCTCGCGACCGCGGTCGCCACCGCGCTGACGGCCCTCCACGACGCCGGGGTGGCCCACCGCGCCCTCACCCCCGGCGACGTGATCCTCGGCCGGGACGGCCCCCGGGTCACCGGGTTCGGGATGGTCCCCGGACGGGGAACGTCGCTCACCGCCACCGGGCTCAGGACGCGGGTGCCGTCGTACACGGCGCCCGAGGTGTTCACCGGCGGCGCGCCGGGTCCGGCCGCCGACGTGTTCGCCTGGGGCGGGATCGTGCTGTACGCCGCGACCGGCGAGGACCCGTTCGCGGCGGGCAGCCTGGGCGGGGTGATGCACCGGATCCTCTCGCTCGACCCCGACCTGGGCCCGCTGCCCCCGCTCCTGCGGCCCCTGGCCTCCGCCGCGCTCGCCAAGGACCCCCGTACCAGGCCCGCCGCCCGCGAGCTGCTGGTCGCCCTGCTCGCCGGGGGCGCCCCGGGGCCGAGGGGGGCCTCGCTGCTGCGGTCGGGGGCCGAGGTGGCGGCCAGGATCCGTACGGCCTGCGACGACCCCGGGCTGGGAGCGCTCGCCGAGTCCGCGTACGCCGCGCTCGGCCCGGCGGACAGGGAGCGCGCGCCCGAGGTGTTCCTGAGGCTCGTCACCATCGCGCCCGACGGGCAGCCGGTCGCCCGCGGGGCCAGGGTGCCCGCCGGGTCCGAGGGGGTCCTGGGCGGCTTCGCGGGACTGGTGGTGCGGAAGGGGGACGAGGCGGGCCTGGCCCACCAGGCGCTCCCGTACGCCTGGCCCCGCCTGGGGGAGTGGATCGAGGCCAACCGCGCCCGCCTCGTGGCGCGGGAGAGGTTCGCCCGGCTGTTTCTCCCGCTGCTGGCGGTGTCGGTGCTGCTCGCGCTGGTCGCCGGGGTGATTATGGCGATATGGGTTGTCTGACCTGCGGATACCTGGGTAGGACCCTCAGCGGAAAAGCCACGAGTTTTCGGGGGGAAACATGGCGAGCTGTGAAATGTGCGGGAACGACTACGACATGAGCTTCGAGGTGCACGCCCAGGGCAAGGTGCACGTCTTCGACAGCTTCGAGTGCGCGATCCAGCGGATGGCGCCGGTCTGCGAGCACTGCGGGGTCCGCATCGTCGGGCACGGCGTCGAGGCCGGACGGCACTGGTTCTGCTGCGCCCACTGCGCGCGCGCGGAGGGGACGGACGCGCTCGTCGACAGGGTCGCCGCGAAGGTGTGAGACGGCGGCGCGCCACGGCTCCGTACGGAGCGGCGTTCGGCCGACGGCACGAGGCCGCGAGGTGGGGCGTGTGGTGACGGCGTGTGTCGCCGTCCGGACGCTGGGGGACATTACATCGCGTGATGGTGTGAGGCGGTATTAACGAGACTGCCACGATCTGGTATTCCGTGAGTCTGGCTGAGATCGCCTCCTGCCCTCACACTGGGGCCTATGTGGGATTTCGATGTCCTTGTTCTTGGTTCCGGGCCGGGCGGGCAGAAGGCCGCGATCGCCGCGGCGAAACTCGAACGGCGTGTCGCGCTCGTCGAGCGGCGCAACATGCTCGGCGGGGTGTGCATCAACACCGGCACCATCCCCTCCAAGACGCTGCGCGAGGCCGTGCTGCACCTGACCGGCCTCAACCAGCGCGGCATGTACGGCCAGAGCTACCGGGTGAAGGACGAGATCACCGCGGCCGACCTGGGGATCCGCACCCAGCACGTGATCGGCCGTGAGATCGACGTGATCCGCAGCCAGCTGTCGCGCAACCACGTGACGACGCTCAACGGGATGGGCCACTTCGTGGACCCGCACACGATCGGCGTCGTCGACGAGCACGGCCACGAGACCAAGGTCACCGCCGACAAGATCGTCATCGCCACCGGCACCCGGCCCGCCCGCCCGGACACCGTGGAGTTCGACGACCACACCATCATCGACTCGGACGGCATCCTGCAGCTGCAGGACATCCCGGACTCGATGGTGGTCGTGGGAGCCGGGGTCATCGGCATCGAGTACGCCTCCATGTTCGCCGCCCTGGGCACCAAGGTGACCGTGGTCGAGCGCCGCGACCGGATGCTCGACTTCTGCGACCTGGAGATCGTCGAGGCGCTCAAGTACCACCTGCGCGACCTGGCGGTGACCTTCCGCTTCGGCGAGACCGTCGCCGCGGTGGAGCGCCGCTCCCGGGGCGCGCTGACCGTGCTGGAGAGCGGCAAGCGGATCCCCGCCGAGACGGTGATGTACTCGGCCGGACGCCACGGCATGACCGACGAGCTCGTCCTGGAGGCCGCGGAGCTGGCCGCCGACGCCCGGGGCCGCATCCAGGTCGACGAGCACTACCGCACCCCCGTGCCGCACATCTACGCCGTCGGCGACGTCATCGGTTTCCCCTCCCTGGCCGCCACCTCCATGGAGCAGGGCCGCATCGCCGCCCACCACGCCTGCGGCGAGCCGCTGCGCGGCATCCACCACCTGCAGCCGATCGGCATCTACACCATCCCCGAGATCAGCTTCATCGGTCCCACCGAGGACGAGCTGACCGCCTCCCAGATCCCCTTCGAGGTCGGCATCTCCCGCTACCGGGAGCTGGCCAGGGGCCAGATCATCGGCGACACCTACGGCATGCTGAAACTCCTGGTCTCCCCGGAGACCCGCGCCCTGCTCGGCGTGCACGTCTTCGGCACCGGCGCCACCGAACTCCTCCACATCGGCCAGGCCGTCATGGGCTGCGGCGGGACCATCGACTATCTGGTCGACGCCGTCTTCAACTACCCCACCCTGGCCGAGTCCTACAAGGTCGCCGCCCTGGACGCCATGAACAAACTCCGCCGCGTGGCCCGCTTCGAACTCTGACCCCCGCCCGAGGGCCCGCCAGGGATCGTTCCCCCCGCCGCCGACGTCGCCGTACGCCGTGCCGTCACGCTCGTCCATGCCCGGCATCCAGCGGCCGGTGACCGGGCCGGGCCCGTGCCGCCACGGCTGTCAGAGGTAGAGGTTGTTGAGGAGCGCCATGATCAAGACGACCGCGGTCGCCACGAGGGCCGTCCACCCGCACGCGGACCCGCGCTGTTGCATCACCTCCGCCCCGCGGTAGTTGCCCCTGTATCTCTCGACACGGGCCAGGGCCCCGAGGACGATCGCCGTTATCGCGAGCGGAGAGCAGCCGATCATGCCGACGAGGCCAAGCACGAAGGGCAGAACTCCCAGGTCGGGGGGCGTCGAGTACGGGCCGGGGCGGTCCGTCCATGACCGCGGGTCGTAGCCGGGCCGGTCGTGGTCGGGTCGGCTGTAGTCGGGGCGGCCGTAGCCAGCCTGGCTGTAGCCAGGCTGGCTGTGATGGTCGGTCTGCCGGTGTTCGGGCTGCGGGTACTGGTCGATACGCTCGGATCCCGGCCGGTTGTCCCACCGGGCCTCCTCACGAGGGGCTTCGCGAGGGGGCTCGTCGTACCCGCGGTTCCGGCCGGATCCGGTCTGGCTCCCGGAGGGACCGAAGCCGGAGCGGGCGCGGCCCCATTCGCCGTCCGGGGCGGTGCCCCCGTTGGAGGGTGCGCGGGGGGCCCGGGGTTTGGAGGGGCCGGGCTCCCGGGGTTTGGAGGGCGCGCCGGGGTTGTGAGCGGGCTCCCGGGGCTTCGCGGTCGTCGAGGACGGCCCGGAAAGACGAGCCGTCAGGAACGCGTCGTAGGCGGCTCTTCTGTCGGCGTCCGACAGGATCCCGTAGGCGCAGCGCACCAGATTGAACGCGCGGCTCCCCTTTCCGCCCGTCTTGTCGGGGTGGGTGGCCCGAGCCAGGCGGAGGTACGACGCCCTGATGTCCCGGGCGTTCGCGTCATGCGGGAGGTTGAGGACCTCGTAGGCGTTGTGAGCGTCCAGACAGCCGAACCGCCGGTCGGTCATTCCCCTAGGATCTTCCGCTCACGTTGGCGATCCGGCAGATGAGGCGCCACGTGGCGGCGCTGCTCGCCCGTCCTCTCGGTTGTGAACGTGTTCCCGACGCGAAGGTCATCTTGCGGCCGTCGGTGATGCAGCACCAGATGTTCCAGCGGGACGCCACGAGGTTGTCGGAATCCTCGTAGCACCAGAGCTGCCTGGGGTTGTCCGCGCTGTCGAAAGGCTCCTGAAGGAGGATCTGGGCGCGGTGCGGCAGGTGGCCGAGGAAGTCCCGGAAGTGCCGGTCGAACCTGCTGCCCGGACCGGTCGCCGTCGCGCCCGTCGTCCGCGGCCCGCCCGCGTCCGCGCCGGTGGGATGGGCGGGCTCCCGGATCTCCTCGAAGCGGAAGGACGCGGGGTCGAGGGGCAGGTAGGTGATCTCGTGCTGGCGACGCCCGGCCGACGACACGATCGGGGTGGCCTCGCAGAGCGCGTGGGTGCCGAGGACGACCCCGCGGATCTGCTCGGAGTCCAGCTGGTGAGCCCACCATTCCAGCATCTCGCCGGCGCGCGCCTGCATCTTCTGCCGTACGACCGGATTGAGCATCTCCCACGCGCGCTCTCTGCCGGGCATGCCCGGGGCGACGGGGACCTCGCCCGCCGGGTATATCGGCGGCTGGTTTCTTCTTCCTTCCCGGCCCCGGGCGGGGAGGGATGATTCCGGTGGGGAGATCGGCTGGTTCCGAGGGCGGTCGAGTTCTCCGAAGTCGGCCATGACCCTCATTTTTTCCCGTCTCACTTGAGATGAGGAGCAATGGCCTGCTTTCGTTACGCGATCACAACAATGACCGGCTAATCGCCGCTTCGCGTATCCGGGTGTCGATCGCCACGGGTGTCCGAGTGGCCGCTGATGCTCCTGCTCGCGGTGGTGGGTGGCCGTCGATGTCGCGATTGGGGAGGAGTCCGGGCGGGGGTCCTCCGGTGAGCGCGGCGCCCGGGTGGACGACGCGCTCACCAAGGCCGACGTGAACGCCGTGTGCGCACCCCGGTGAATCCGCGGCGCGATATCCGGTGCCCCCGTACTTCCTATATCAGTTTTTATAGTCTTATTTCATGCTTTGGTGTTTATGGTAGATTTTGCGGCGAAAGAGTATTTATCGGGTAATGGAACCCCTGCGTAGCTTCCAAGGAAAACGGGCTAATCGCCCTTGTTATGGAAGTCTCGACTAGTTCGTCACTGTTGGTGTGGATTCGTGGTGACCGATGTCTCCCGGCGAGCGAGCCGAAGAGCCGGTCGCCGGGGCAGGGTCGCCGAAGGCGTACCTCAGGGGTGGCAGCACCGCCTGGGCGTCCGCACCGCCGACCCAGAGACCGATCATGAACGCCGCGGTCGCCTCCAGCAGGCCCGCCCGTTCCAGGCCGCCGCCGTCGACCGGCTCACATCCGAGGTCGGTGACGAGGGAGCGTACGGCGGCCAGCGCGGCGGGGTCGTCGCCGCAGAGGGGCACCGCCAGCGGGACGCCGTCGAAGACGGGCGGCGTCATCCGCCAGACGTCCTCGTGGCACAGGTTGAACGCCTTGACGACGCGGGCTCCGGTGGTCTCCGCGACGCGCCGCGCCATCGAGGGGCCGCCCTCGGTGGCCAGGGTGAACCGTCCCTGCACGACGGGGTTGACGCAGTCGGCGAGCACCCGCCCGTCCAGCGTCCCCCGGGCGGCTCCGGCGGCCTCCAGGACCTCGGTCACGGCGTAGTCGCGTACGGCCAGCAACGTCACCTCGCCGAAGACCGCCGCCTCCTCCCAGGTGCCCGCCCGCGCGGCGGGTCCGAGCCTGCCCGCCAGGGCGGCGGCCCTGGCCGGGTCGCGGCCGCTCACCATCAGTTCGTGGCCCGCGCGGGCCCAGTGCGTTCCGAGCGCGTCCGCCATGCGGCCCGCCCCGAGGATGCCGATGCGCATCCGTCCTCCCGTGTCCTGTTCGACGGCTGGTGTAGGACGAAGGTAGAAAGTCCGTCAGGCACCGTTCGGTGTGTAACGTCCCGGAGAGACTGGAGGACCCGGCGTGTTCCTCGCCGACTGCCGCGCCCGGCTCGCCTTCGACCTGATCGGTAACACCTGGAACGCCGTCGTCGTCTGGGCCCTGCGCGCCGGTCCCCGGCGGCCCGGCGAGCTGCGCGAGGAGATCGGCGGGATCAGCACGAAGGTGCTCACCGAGACACTCCGCAGGCTGGAGTACAACGGCCTCGTCTCCCGGCGCGCCTACGCCGAGGCGCCGCCCCGGGTCGAGTACGGGCTCACCGACCTGGGACGGACACTGGTGCCGCTGATCGGCGCCTTCGGCGAGTGGGCCTTCGACCACGGTGACGAGGTCCTCGACGCCCAGGACCGCGCCGAGGGGCTCGCCGGGTGACCCCCTGCGCTACGGCACGGGAAGGACGGCGGCCCGGCGGCGTTCCAGGACGATGACCGTGATCACCAGCGCGGTCAGCGCGACGAGCTGCGCGAGGGCCGACCAGAGGCCGAGCGCGACCGTCGGGAGCGCGAGCAGGGCGCCCGCGGCCCGCGGCCCGTTGCCCGTCATGCCGAGGACGCGCCGGAACCAGGCGTCGCCCGCCACGAACAGCGCGACGCCCGCGGCCAGGGTGAGGGCCGCGCCGAACTTCAGCGGGTCGACCGGGTGGCCGATCGCCTTCTTGACGCCCGCGGCGACCGCGACGATGCCCAGCAGCATCGGGATGTGCGCGTAGAAGTAGCCGCCGAGGATCAGCCGGGTGCGCCGCACCGGCTCGGCCGCCTCCAGGACGTGCTCGGCGCGCGTCTCGTCGTCGCCGCCGAAGTAGAGCCACCACAGGCAGGCGGCCAGCGCGAGGCCGAGCACCGCCGCGAGCCCGAGGGCGAGGCCGACGTGCAGACCCTTGGCGCCGATGCCGATCGCCACGATCGACTCGCCGAGCGCCACGATCACCAGCAGGCCGTGGCGCTCGACGATGTGCCCGGCCCGAAGGTTGAAGCCCTTCTGCCCGATGAAGTATGGGCTGCCCCAGAGCAGGGCCACCGCACCGGCCCAGAGCAGGTAGGTGTACGGCGCCGGGACCAGGGCGGCCAGGCCGATGAGCGCGACCCCGCCGAGGTTGAACGGGAGCACACGGGCGAAGGCCGAGGTGACCTGGAGGTACAGCCCGGCGTGTACGACGACCAGCACCAGGTAACCGACCGCGAACGCGACGCCGTCGCCGTCGAACGCCGAGGGGATCGAGAGCGCCACGATCATGAATCCGGCCATGCCCAGCAGGATCAGCACCCTGCGGGCGGGCCGGGTCGGGGGGACGGCGTTGGTCAGCCAGGCGTAACCGGCGTACATCCACCAGATGGCGCCGAAGACCAGCAGTGCGCGCAGCGCGCTCTCGGCGGGCCTGCCGTCCTGCAGGCCGTCCACCATGAGGCCGGTGAGCTGGGTGACGGTGAAGACGAAGACCAGGTCGAAGAAGAGTTCGAGGGTGGAGACGCGAAGCTCGGTCTCCGGCGGGGCGGGCTCGGCCCGCTCCGCGAACCAGCCGGGGAGGCGCATCCGCTCATTGTGCGGGTACGGCACCCCCGGTGTGAATCCAATTAACCGCCGAGGAAGGCTGCTACCCCAAAAGCGGATATATCACCAGAGTGGCAACCGCGAACCCCCATCGAGGGTCCGGGGAACGGCTCTAGCCTCCGGAGGAGGGCGTGTCCTTCTTCCCGGCGACGAGGGTGTCGGCGACCTTACCGGGCACGGGCGTCCCGACCGGCGCCGGCGCGGTCGTGGGGGTCGCTGGAGGCACGGACGTCGCGGCCCCGGACGGGGGCTTGCGGGTGCGCGTACGGGGACGGGTGGCCGCCGGGAACTCCGCGGTGTCGGTGGCCCCCTCCGACGAGGCGGTCTCCTCGGGAACGGGCTTCTCCGAGGTGGTCTCGCCGGGCTTCTTCCCCGCGCCGGGCCGGGCAGGGGCGGGCGCCGCGTGGGTCTCGGGCTCACGCAGCGCGGCGATGACGTCGTCGGCCTCGGCCTCGGCGGCGAAGTCCTCGGCGGCCTCGGCCTCGCGACGCTTGATCACCACCATGTGGTCGACCGACAGGCGGCCCGCGCCGCCGACCGCGAGCAGGATGGAGGCGGCCCCGAGCGCGACGATCAGCTTGGCGTCGCCCCCGGTGAGCGGCAGGCCCTTCTCACCGCTGGCCAGCACGAACACGGCGAGGGCCTCGGCGAACAGCAGCAGCCCGCACGCGGGCACCGCGAGACCGGCCACCAGCAGCGCGCCGCCGATGAGCTCCGTCAGCATGGTGGTGGCGGCCCACACGTAGGGCCCGGAGGCGCCCAGGCTCGTGAACTGGTCGGCGGTGGCGTTCAGGCCCGCTTCGAGCTTGTGCCAGCCGTTGGCGAAGAAGATCCCGCCCACCCCCAGCCTGGCGGCCAGGGAGGCAAGATCATGGAGGGTTTGTCGCACGGTTCCTCATTCTGGTTAGATTCCCCGTTCATGCCCATGCTTGACCGATAGATGACCGAGCGAGGGCCTTCCAAACCCGTCACGAGGGGTCGTCCCCCTGTCCACCGGGGCGGCGGGGCACCAGGAGGGTCACGGCCAGCGCGGTGGCGCCGAGCAGGAACACGCTCACGGCCACCGTCGCGTGCAGGCCGGAGACGAACGCGACGCGGGCCGCGCCGAGCAGGGCGTCCCCCACGCCGCCGCCGATCTCCCGCGCCACGTGCGCGGCGGAGGCGAGCGACTGGCGGGCCTCCTCCATCATCACGGGCGCGACGCCGTGGACCGGGGACAGCGAGGGGGCGTACACGACCGTGGTGATCGTGCCGAGCACCGCGACCCCGAGCCCCGCGCCCAGCTCGTAGGCGGTCTCCTCGATCGCGGCGGCGCCGCCCGCGTGGGACTCGGGGGCGGACGACATGATCGTGTCGGAGGCGGCCAGCAGGGTCACCTGGATGCCGAAGCCGATGCCGACGAAGCAGAGCGTCAGGGCCACCGGATGCCCCTCGGTGTGCCAGGTCAGGGTGGGGGCGAGGGAGAGGGCGGTGAGCGCCAGCCCGCCGCCCATCGTGGCGCGCAGCCCGAACCAGCACAGCAGCCGCGCCCCGGCCAGGCCGCCCGCGATCGAGGCGATCATGAGGGGGAGCATCCGTACGGCCGCCTGGAGCGGGCTGTCGCCGAGGACCAGCTGGAGATACTGGGCGAGCATGAGCTCCAGCCCGACCAGGGCGAAGACCGTCAGCAGCACGGCGCCCACCCCGGCGCGGAACGCCCGCCGCCGGAACAGGCTCAGGTCCAGCAGGGGGAAGGCCAGCCGCCGCTGCCTGCGGACGAACCACCCCAGCAGCCAGACCCCGCCCAGGAACGCCACCACGCCGCCCGGATGCCCGGTCCCGGCCTCCTTCAGGCCGAAGGCCACCCCGAGGATGCCCAGCACCGACAGCGCCGCGCTGAGGGCGTCCCACGGCCGGCCCGCGCGCCTGCGGGACTCGGGGAGGATCCTGGCCGCGACGGGCAGCAGGACCACGAGGATGGGGACGTTGATCAGGAAGACGGCGCCCCACCAGAAGTGCTCGACGAGCACCCCTCCGACGAGCGGGCCGACCGCGGCCCCGGCCGCGGCCACCGCGCTCCACACGCCCAGCGCGATCGCCCGCTCGTGCCGGTCGGTGAAGACCTGCCGGATGATCGAGAGCGTGGCGGGCATGATCATCGCCCCGCCGAGGCCGAGCAGCGCGCGGGCGGAGATCAGCGCGAGCGGGGTCGGCGCGAACGCCGCCGCGGCCGAGGCGACGCCGAAGACCAGGTATCCGGCCAGCACCAGGCGCTTGCGCCCGTAGCGGTCACCGAGCGTGCCGAAGGTCAGCAGTAGCGGCGCGACCATCAGCGAGTAGACGTCGATGATCCACAGCAGCTGCACGGAGGACGGCTCAAGGGCGGCCGTCAGCGCCGGTACCGCGATGTGCAGCACCGTGGCGTCCACCGCGATCAGCAGCAGGCTGAAGCAGAGGACGGCGAGGACCGACCACCGGCCGGCCCCGGACGCACGTGGATCGCCGTCCGCGCGCCTGGCCATGACGGTGGTCATGAGCCGCTCAGGATTTGTCGGCCTGGACGAACATGCGTCGCAGCTTAGGCGAAGTCGGGCACCGTCCGGGGCGGCATTGGGTGATTGATTCACAGGGGAATGTCCGTTTTGTTCCCCGGATTGGGCGGTGTTCGGCGCTTTCCGGGACGCCGCGAGCGACCTCTCTAGAGAGATACAGGCATATACCGTCATCTAGGCAAAAGGTGATCTCACCCGGACCATGGCGATCGTGGGAAGTCAGCGCGAGGCCCGTGAGCCGCCGTGGTGAGCGGGCCCGGCGGGAACGACCCCGCCCCGGTCCCGCCGCCGCGGGACCCCGCCAACCCCCGGCACGGGCACATCCCTCCGCCGCCGAGGGACCCCGTCGACCCCCGGCACGTCCCCGGCCGGATCCCCCCGCCACCCCGGGACCCGGCCGACTTCCGGGACGGGGACGCTTTTTCGTCGTCGAGGAACCCTGTTGATCGCCCCGGCCGGACTTCCCTGCCACCCCGGGATCCAGCTGACTTCCGGGGCGGGGACGCTCTTTCGTCGTCGAGGGATCCGGTCGACCGCCCCGGCCGGATTCCCCCGCCGTCCCGGGGTCCGGCCGATTTTCGGGGCGGGGACGCTTTTTCGTCGTCGAGGGACCCGGTTGATCGCCCTGACCGGTTTCCCCCGCCGTCCCGGGGTCCGGCCGACTCCGGGGGCGGGCACGCCCCTCCGCCGTCGAGGGAACCTGTCGATCGCCCCGGCCGGATTCCCCCGCCGTCCCGGGATCCGGCTGACTTCCGGGGCGGGGACGCTTTTTCGTCGTCGAGGAACCCCGTCGATCGCCCCGGCCGGATTCCCCCGCCGCCGCAGGACCCGGCCGACTCCGGGGACGGGGACGGGGACGACCCCGCCTCGGGGCCCGTTCCGCCGCCCCGGGATCCCGCCGACCCCCGGCAGTGGTGCGCGGTGGCCGCCGCGTGGCTGGGCCGCGACCGGCCCGAGGCCGCGCTGGAGGCCGCCCGTAAAGCGCTGGACCTCGACCCCCGGGCCGAGTCCGGCGCCGACTGGGGTTACCGCCTCGCCAGCCTCGCGTTCGAGCGGCTCGGCCGCGACGCGGAGGCCGTGGCGGCGGCCGAGGAGGCCGTACGCCTCGCACCGGGCTCCTGGGCCGCGCGGATGCGCCTGGGAGCGGCGCTGCGCAGGGTGCCGGGCCGCTGGCGCGAGTCGCGGGCGCAGGCGGCCAGGGCCGTACGCTACGCGCCCGAGGAGCCGGACCCGCACGTCCTCGCCGGTGACCTCGCGCTGCTGCGGGGTGAGTACGGCGTCGCGGAGGCCGCCTACCGCGAGGCGCTGCGCCGCCTGCCCGGCCACCCCGGCGCCAGGATCAACCTCGGCCTGACCCGGCTGCGCTGGGAGCGCCCGCGGGCCCACCACGACCCCGCCTGGCCGGTCGACCCCCGCGAGACGAGCCGGGCCAGGCGCGCCCTGGAGACGTGGTCGCGGCAGACCCGCGTCCTGCTGGCCGCCGCCCTCGCCGCGGTCTGCGCGGCGGAGTTCGGGTTCGGCCTGGCCGCCGTGGCGAGGATCGGCGGCGGGCTCGTACTCCTCGCCGTCCTGGCGATCACCCTCAGGCAGGCGCACCGGGTCAGGCTCTGGTCGTACGTGCCCGGCATGCTCGCCCGCGACCTCTGGCTCACCACGTCGGTCTCGATCACCCTGGTCGCCGTGGCCGCGTACGTCGCGGTCGTCGCCACCCTTCCCGCCGATATCCCACCGCTCCTCTCCGGCCCGGTACCGGGCACGCCGGGGGCGGTCTGGGCGGGTCTCGCCGGGCTGGTGTTCCTCAACGGGGTGGTGCTGCTCGTCCTGCGTGTCCTTGTCGAGGCATGGCGCGGGCGTCCGGCCAGGGCGCTGGCCGAGTTCGCCGCCGCCGGTGACGACCGTACGGCCAGGCGCGACGTGAACGTGACCCTCTGGCTGGTGGCGGGCCGGGTCTGGTCGGTACCGGTGGCGGTCGTGGTGGCGGTCGTCGTCCTGGACGAGCGGGGCTGGGCGCTGGCCGCGCTCGCCGTGCCGCTCGCGCTCGGCTGGGCGCGCGGCCGGGCGGGACCCGCCCCGGCCCTCACCCGGGCGCTGGCCTCCGACCGCGAGCTGACGGCGGCGCTGGCCCTGCCCGCCTCGGCGGCGGTCCTGCTCGGCGTGGCCGGAGCGGCACCGGCCCTCGGGCTCGCCCCGGCGGGAGAGTGGGCCTGGTGGGCCGGGATCGCGCTGCTGGCCGTGCCGGTGGCGATTTTCGCCACGAGGTCGGTGCGGGCGTGGTGGCGGGGCGCGCCGGGGCCGTGGCGGGCCTCGCTGGTCATGTGCGACGGCTGCGGGAGCCGCCTCCCCGGCGACGCCTCCCCGCCGGTGGGGCTCAGCGGGGAGGTGCGCGCGGCCTTCACCTACGCGCGGGGGGTGGTGCTCGCGTACGCCGATCCCAGCGGCCCGCGCGCGCTCGCCGTCGGGGCGGTCAGCTCGGTCGGCCCGAGCGGAGAGCTGCGCCTGATCGCCGCCTCCGACGCCTGGGAGGCCGCCGAACGCGACCCCAGGGTGGCGGTCTTCGTCGCCGATCCGCTCGACCGCCGCTTCTGGGCCGAGGTACGCGGCATCGCCATCGGCGACACCGAGGCCGACCTGCTGAGGATCACCCCCAAGGAGGTCGTGGTCGGCGAGTATCCCGGCCGACACCAGGGCCGCGCCCGCCGAGGCTGAACCACCCCGCCGGTCACCGTCGGCACCGAGGGCCGGGAGCGAGGGACGAGGCCGAGGATCCGGGGCCGGGGGAGGCGAGGGAGGAGACCGAGGATCGGGGGCCGGGATCGTGGTGCCGGGGACCGGGGGTTGAGGGCCGAGGGGCGGGGCGTCCGCCGGGGGCGGGCAGGGCTCCACCGGCGTTGCCGCTTTGCCGCTTTGCCGCTTTGCCGCTTTGCCGGTCCGCCGGTTCGCTGGTCGGCTGGTCCCGGCTGGTCCTTCAGGCCCGTGGACCTTGGGCGGTGGGCCGCCTTGCCGGGCGGTGACATTTTCCTGCCCGCACCCCGGCGCGACCCCCCGCGCGGACGTGCGGCGGGAGGCGGCCGGGACCGGGGCGTACCACCCGCCGGGAACGCGGGCGCGGGCCGCCGCCCGCGAGGCGCGGAGGCGGTACGGGGAAGGGTGTGACCGGAGGGGCGGCACAGGGCGGGCTCGCCGCCTCCGACGTTGGTTTCATCCGTTCTCATCCGTATATCTGATCGTGCCCGCACGACGGCGTGGCGCGGCCCCCAGGCACGCGCAAACGTCCCCCTGTTGCGGTATAACCGGGGGCGAACCGGGGAGGCGTGATGCGGGAATCCAGCAGGGCCCGTCCGGCGGGGCGCGCGGCGGCACGGGATCTGTTCGAGCAGGTCCGGCTGGGCTACTTCCGGCTCTCGCCGCCCCTGCGCAAGCTGATCTACGTCGCGGTGCTGGCCGGAGCGGTCGCGCTGGCGTTCGGGCTCGGCTGGCCGGTGCTCAACACGTTCTTCGTCACGCTGACGCTGCTCGGCTTCGCGGCGCTGACCCTGAGCTTCCCCCGCGCCGCCGCCACCCTGCTCGTGGTGCTCGGCTGGCTGGCGACGATCCTGGTCGTCCAGGGCGCCTCGGGCGCGAGCTCGCCGATCCCGACGGCGCTGATGATCCTCGGCCCGCTGTCCGCCGGAGCCGCCCACCTCATCCGCTGGGTCACCCCGTGGGTGACCACGGTCATGGCGCTGGTGCCCGCCGGGCTGACGGCCGTCCTGCTCGGGGTGGTCGTCACCGGGTTCGTGCCCGCCGTCGCCATCTGGGCCGCGTACGCCGTGGCGGCCGGGGTGCTGGTCCACCGGTTCCTGCAGGCCCGCCGGGTGCGGGGCGCGCTGGAGGCGGGGGAGCGGCGCCAGACCGGGCTCCGGGTCCGCGAAGGCGGCCACCTCGCCCCCGCCCAGGGAGGCGCCGAGCGGGACGCGCCGCCGCCCATCTCGGTGGAGGAGGCGCTCGGCGAGCTGGACGCCATGATCGGCCTGGCCCCGGTGAAGGAGCAGGTCCGCTCGATCGCCGCCTCGATCGAGGCGGCCAGGCTGCGCAGGGAGGCCGGATACTCCACCGAGCCGCCGATGCGGCACTTCGTGTTCGTCGGCCCGCCGGGCACCGGCAAGACCAGCGTGGCCAGGACCGTCGCGAAGATCTTCTACGCCTTCGGCCTGCTGGAGACCCCCTACGTGGTGGAGGCCCAGCGGGCCGACCTGGTGGGGGAGTTCCTCGGGGCCACCGCGATCAAGACGAACGAGCTGGTCGACCGGGCGCTCGGCGGGGTGCTGTTCGTCGACGAGGCGTACAGCCTGATCAACTCCGGTGACGGCCAGCCCGACCGGTTCGGCGCGGAGGCCGTGCAGACGCTGCTCAAGCGGGCCGAGGACGACCGCGACCGGCTGATCGTCATCCTGGCCGGATACGAGAAGGAGATGGCCACCTTCCTGTCGTCCAACCCCGGCCTGTCCAGCCGGTTCTCCAGCAGGGTCCGCTTCCCCAGCTACGCCCCCGACGAGCTGCTCCAGATCACCGAGCTGCTGCAGCGGCGCCGGGGCGACCGGATGGCGCCCGAGGCCGCGCCCGCCCTGCTCGCCCGCTTCGAGGACATCCACCGGCGCGCGATCGTCGACGACCTGGGCAACGCCCGGTTCGTCCGCAGCCTCGTGGAGGCCGTCGCGCAGGCCAGGGACGTGCGCGTGGTGGGGGCGGGCGGCGCGCCCACCACCGAGGACCTGGTCACCACGGTCGAGGGCGACGTCGTCAAGGCCTTCGACGAGCTCACCGCCCGCTACCGGGGCTACCAGGCCGCCCCCTCCCTTGAGGAGGCGCTGGCCGACCTCGACCGCATGGCGGGGCTGGAGCCCGTCAAGCGGCAGGTGCACGCGATCGCCGCGCAGCTCAGGGTGGCCAAGATGCGCCAGGAGCGAGGGCTGCCGACCCCGCCGCAGATGCGGCACTTCGTCTTCGCCGGGCCGCCCGGCACCGGCAAGACCACCGTGGCCCGCATCCTGGGCCGCATCTTCGCCGCGCTGGGCCTGCTCAGCCAGCCCGACGTGGTGGAGGCCCAGCGGGCCGACCTGGTCGGCCAGCACCTCGGCGCCACCTCGATCAAGACGAACGAGCTGGTCGACCGGGCGCTCGGCGGGGTGCTGTTCGTCGACGAGGCGTACGGCCTGGTCAACTCCGGATACACCGGGGGCGACGCCTTCGGTACCGAGGCCGTGCAGACGCTGCTCAAGCGGGCCGAGGACGACCGCGACCGGCTGGTGATCGTCCTGGCCGGATACGAGCGGGAGATGGACGCCTTCCTGTCGTCCAACCCCGGCCTGGGCAGCAGGTTCAGCCAGCGGGTGCAGTTCCCCTCGTACTCGCCGGAGGAGCTCACCGAGATCGCGGTGCTGCTCGCCGACGGGTCGGGCGACAGGTTCGACGACGCCGCCCGCCGCGACCTGGCCGAGGTCTTCACCTGGGTCTGCGGCGAGGGCCTGATCGACGGCCTCGGCAACGGCAGGTTCGCGCGCTCGCTCTTCGAACGCGCCGCGATGCGCAGGGACGTCCGCCTGGCCGCCCTCGGCGGCGCCACCGCCAGCGCCGCGGACCTGACCACCATCACCAGCGCCGACCTGCGCGCCGCCGTCGACGAGCTCGCCGGGAAGTGACCCCGGCTCCGTAGCGACCGGTTCCGCGGTGCCCGGGAGGTGATCGCGGGCCCGGTGGCGCCATCTCCCATCGAGATCCCTCCGATTCGGTACGCTATGCAGCCTGCCGGTCGCTGCGTGTAGCAAGATGGTCACCGACAGCGGCGGGGCTCCGGAGGAGGAAAGATGGCGGGATTCCTTGCCCGCAGGCTGCTCAACTACCTGGTGCTGATCGTCGTGGCCACCAGCCTGGCCTACATGCTGGCCGCCTCCGCCCTCAACCCGCGATCCAACTACGAGGGCCGCAACCCCCCGCTCTCCCCGGTCGTCGTCGACGCGCGCCTCTCCGACCTCAACCTGAACGACCGCACCCCGCTGTTCGAGCGCTACCTGACCTGGGCGGGCGGCCTCGCGCGCGGCGACTTCGGCAAGACGGTGGCCGGAGGCTCGGTCAACGACGACCTCGGGCGCCGCATCGGCGTCACCCTGCGCCTGATCACGATCGGGCTGGTCCTCGGCAGCGTCACCGGCGTGCTCATCGGCGCCTACGCCGCCGTCAGGCAGTACGGCCCCTTCGACCGGCTGGCGACCGGCCTGTCCTTCGTGGTGCTCGCGATCCCCACGGTGGTGCTGGCCAACATCCTGATCATCGCCGCGATCCGGCTCAACGAGGCGGCCGGGACCCAGATCTTCCTCGTCAGCGGCGAGGCGACCCCCGGTCTCCAGGGAGGGTTCGCCGCCGCCGCGCTCGACCGGATCCGCCACCTGGCGCTGCCCACGCTGTCGCTGTCGCTCGGGCTCGTCGCCGTATACAGCCGTTACCAGCGCAACATGATGCTCGACGTGCTCGGCGCCGACTTCATCCGCACGGCCATGGCCAAGGGGCTGAGCCGCCGCGCCGCGCTGACCCGGCACGCGCTGCGCACCGCGCTGATCCCGGCGGTCACCTACTTCGCCTTCACCTTCGGGGCGCTGCTGGTCGGCACCACCTTCACCGAGAAGATCTTCGGCTGGCACGGCATGGGGGAGCAGCTGGTCGACTCGATCTCCACCAACGACGTCAACACCGTCGCGGCGATCAGCTGCTTCGCCGCGCTGGCCGTGCTGCTGGCCGCGCTCGCCTCCGACGTGCTCCACGCCGTCCTCGACCCGCGCGTCCGGGTGGGGTGAGCCGGAGATGACCATCGCCGACGAGGAGCTCGCCGAACAGCGGGCGTCCGTCGACAGGATCAAGGCGCCCTCGCGGCTGCGGGTGGTCGCGGACCGCCTCCTGCGCTCCGGCCGGGGCAGGACCGGCTTCGCGCTGCTCGTGCTGATCTTCCTGCTGGCCTTCGCCGGGCCGCACCTCACCCGCTGGACGTACGCCTCGAAGGACTACACGGCCTTCCTCGCGCCGCCCTCCGTCGAGCACTGGTGGGGGACGCTGCAGACCGGCGCCGACGTGTACGCGGTCACGCTGCGCGGCCTGCAGAGGTCCCTGGTCGTCGGCCTGCTCGCCGCGGTGGTCGGCACCGCGCTCGCGGCCGTGGTGGGAGCCTTCGCCGGATACTTCGGAGGCTGGACCGACCGCGGGCTGACCTGGCTGACCGACCTGCTCCTGGTGCTCCCGGCCTTCCTGATCCTGGCGATCATGTCCCCGCTCTTCGCCGGGGGGCAGTGGCCGGTGTTCGTGCTGGTGCTGGCGCTCTTCCTCTGGATGGTCACCTCGAAGATCGTCCGGAGTATGACCATCTCGCTCAGGGAGCGGGAGTTCATCCACGCGGCCAGGTTCATGGGCGTGCCCCCGACGAGGATCATCTTCCGGCACGTGATCCCCAACATGTCCTCGCTGCTCGTCGTCGACGCCACGCTCAACGTCAGCGCCGCGATCCTCACCGAGACGTCCCTGTCCTACTTCGGCTTCGGCATCCAGCCGCCCGACGTCTCGCTGGGCAGCCTCATCGCCGACGGCTCGCAGACGGCCCTCTACGCCCCCTGGACGTTCTGGTTCTGCGCGGGCCTGCTGATCGTCACCGTGCTCGCGGTGAACCTGGTCGGCGACTCCCTGCGCGACGCCTTCGACCCCACGTCCCACCGGGGCGGGTGACCGGTGACGAACGATCGGCCCTCGGGGCCTTCGGGGCTCTCGGGCACGACCTCCCGGACCGGCGGGCGCGCCCCTGTGCCGGACCCGGCCGCCCCCGTGCTTGAGATACGCGACCTCGACGTCACCTTCGGTTCTGGCCCCGGCGCGGTCCGCGCGGTCAGGGGCATGGGGTACGCGCTCCGCCCCGGCGAGGTGCTCGGCGTCGTCGGGGAGTCAGGGTCCGGCAAGTCGGTCACCTCGCTGGCCGTGATGGGCCTGCTCCCGGCGCACGCCCGCGTCACCGGCTCGGTGCGGCTGCTCGGGCAGGAGATCCTGGGCGCCCCGGAGAGGACACTCACCGCGTTCCGCGGCAAGACCGTCTCGATGGTCTTCCAGGACCCGCTCTCCGCGCTCACCCCCGTCTACCGGGTCGGTGCCCAGATCGCCGAGGCGATCCGCGTCCACCAGCGGGTGAGCGCCGCCCAGGCCGCCAGGCGCGCCGTCGAGCTGCTCGACCTGGTCGGCATCCCCAACGCCGCGCAGCGGGCCAGGGCGTTCCCGCACGAGTTCTCCGGCGGCATGCGCCAGCGCGCGGTGATCGCGATGGCGATCGCCAACGACCCCGACGTGATCCTCTGCGACGAGCCGACCACCGCGCTCGACGTGACCATCCAGGCGCAGGTGCTGGAGGTGCTGAAGACGGCGCAGCGCGAGACCGGCGCGGCGATCGTCGTCATCACCCACGACCTGGGGGTGGTGGCCGGGTTCGTCGACCGGGTCCTCGTCATGTACGCCGGGCGTCCCGTCGAGGTCGGCTCGGTGGACGAGGTCTACTACCGCAGCCGCATGCCGTACACCATGGGCCTGCTCGGCTCGGTCCCGCGCCTCGACCGAGGCCGGGAGCAGCCGCTGGTGCCCATCGAGGGAAACCCGCCGTCACCGGCGGCGCTGCCGCCGGGCTGCCCGTTCGAGCCGCGCTGCCCGATCGCCGTCCCGGTGTGCGCCGAGGCCGAGCCGGAGCCGGAACCGGTGGGCTCGCCCGGCCACCTCGCGGCGTGCGTACGCTCCGGCGAGATCGAGGCGGCGGGCTGGTCACCCGCCCAGGTCTACGGCGTACGCGATCCCGCGCGGGTCCATGACGCACACGGTCCCGTTCAGGTCCACGGCGTACGCGGTCCCGCGCGGGTCCATGACGTACGCGATCCCGCCGAGGGCGCGGTCACGCGTGCCGCGGACGGTCCGGCCCGGCGCCCCGCCGACTCGACCGCTCCCGTCGCTCCCGTCGCCGGGGAGCCGCCGCGTCCGCGTGGCGAGCGTGACGTGGTCCTGGCGGTCGAGGACCTGGTCAAGCACTACCCCCTGGTCAAGGGGACGCTCCTGCGGCGCCGGGTCGGCACGGTCCGCGCGGTGGACGGCGTCGGCTTCGACGTCCGAGAGGGCGAGACGCTCGGCCTGGTCGGCGAGTCGGGCTGCGGCAAGACGACCACCCTGATGGAGATCCTCGAACTGGCCGCGCCGCAGCGCGGCAGGATCACCGTGCTGGGCCACGACACCTCGCGGATGAGCGCCCGCGACCGGATGGCCGTGCGACGCGACATGCAGGTCGTCTTCCAGGACCCGCTGGCCTCGCTCGATCCGAGGATGACCGTCTACGACATCCTCGCCGAGCCGCTGCGCGCGCACGGTGAGCGCGACCCGGGCCCCAGGATCGGCGAGCTGCTCGGCCTGGTCGGCCTGGAGCCCGGTCACGCCGCCCGCTACCCGCAGGACTTCTCCGGGGGCCAGCGCCAGCGCGTCGGCATCGCCCGCGCCCTCGCGCTGGAGCCCCGGCTGGTCGTGCTGGACGAGCCGGTCTCGGCGCTCGACGTGTCCATCCAGGCGGGGGTGCTCAACCTGCTGGAGGAGCTGAGGAGCCGCCTGGGCCTGTCGTACCTGCTCGTGGCGCACGACCTGGCCGTGGTCCGGCACATCGCCGACCGGGTCGCGGTCATGTACCTGGGGAGGATCGCCGAGATCGGCCGGGTCGGCGGGGTCTACGACACCCCGATGCACCCCTACACGCGGGCCCTGCTGTCGGCGGTCCCGCTGCCGGACCCGGTGCTGGAACGCTCCAGGAGACGCGTACTGCTGGAGGGAGATCTGCCCAGTCCGGCCGACCCGCCCTCGGGATGCCGCTTCCGCACCCGCTGCCCCCTGTTCAGGGCCCTCGACGAGACCGTCAGGCGACGCTGCGCAGACGAGGAGCCCCGGGTGCGGTGGCTCGGTGACGACCACGGCGTCTCGTGCCACTTCGCCGAGAGGATCGACGCCGTATGACCCGGCCGTACCTCCTGCGGCACGCCCGGCCGTACGCGGAGACGCACGCGCGGACCGGGTCGGCCGCACGTCGTTCACACGCCCAGCCGCACGACCAGCCGTACGCCCAGTCGCACGCCCCGCTGTATGCCCCGGGAGGAACACCGTGATATCAATCCGGCGCGTGGGCGCGCTCGCCGCCGCGCTGGCCGTGGCCCTGGCCGTCGCACCGGGCCTCGCCGGATGCGGGGGAGGGGGCGGCGGAAGGTCGCGCGGGCCCGTCTCGGCGGTCAAGGCCTACGACGTCAACCCGGTCGCCCGTGACCGGGTCGCGGACGGGGGCGTGCTCCGCTGGGGGCTCAACGAGTATCCGTCCAACTGGAACCTCAACCACATCGACGGCAACCTGGCGACGGTCAAGAAGGTCATGGACGGCCTCATGCCCTCCCCCTTCCGTTCCGACGCGCAGGGGAAGATCTCCCCGAACACCGACTACCTGACCGAGGGCAGGGTCACCGCGCACCGGCCCAGGCAGGTCGTCACGCTCACCCTCAACCCGCGCGCCAGGTGGTCCGACGGCACCCCGATCACCTGGAAGGACTACCACGCCCAGTGGCAGGCGCTGAGCGGCCGCGACGCCGACTACCGGGTGGCGAGCAGCACCGGCTACCAGAACATCGAGAAGGTCGCCAGGGGCAGGGACGACCACCAGGTCGTGGTGACCTTCGCCAAGCCCTTCGGCGACTGGCAGTCGCTGTTCGCGCCGCTGTACCCCCGGAGCACCAACGCCACCCCCGAGGCGTTCAACACCGCCTGGCTGAACCGCGTCCCGGTGACCGCGGGCCCGTTCAAGTTCGTCGCGTTCGACCCGACCGCCAAGACCCTTACCGTCGCGCGTGACGACCGCTGGTGGGGCGACAGGGCCAAGCTGGACCGGATCATCTACCGCTCCCTGGAGAGCGGCGCGCTGGTCGGCGCCTTCAGCAACGGTGAGCTCGACACCTTCGACATCGGCCCGTCCGCGCCCGACTACGCGCGGGCCAAGAGCACCCCGGACGCGATCGTGCGGCAGGCGGCCGGACCCGACTTCCGGCATATCACGATGAACGGCGAGAGCGCCGTCCTGTCCGACCCGAAGCTCCGCAGGGCCGTCGCTATGGGCATCAACCGCCAGGCCATCGCCCAGTCGGACCTCCAGGGCCTCGACTGGCCGATCGTTTTGCTCAACAACCACTTCTTCATGAACACCCAGGAGGGATACCGGGACAACGCCGGTGAGATCGGCGTGTACGACCCGGGCAGGGCCGGGAGGGAGCTGGACGCCGCGGGCTGGAAACTGGAGGGCCGGACCCGCAGGAAGGGGGGAAAGGAGCTGAACCTGCGTTTCGTCCTGCCGTCCGGCCTGCAGCTCGCCAAGTCCGAGGCCGAGCTCGTCCAGGACATGCTCGGCCGGATCGGCGTCGGGGTCACCCTGCAGTCGGTGCCCACGGACGACTACTTCACCAAATACATAATCCCTGGCAACTACGACATCACCGCGTTCGCGTACGTGGGCACGCCCTTTCCCGTCTCCAGCTCCTACGGGCAGTACGCCGACGCCGTCAGGCGCTCCGACGGCACCAAGCAGTGGAACGCCAACCTCGGCCGCATCGGCTCCCCGCGGATCGACGCCGCCATGAACAAGGCGACCGCCGACCTCGACGACGCCAGGGCGATCGCCGACACCAACGCCGCGGACAAGCTCATCTGGCAGGCGGTCAACGTGGTGACGCTCTACCAGCGACCGCAGAACGTCGCGGTCACGAGCAACCTCGCCAACTTCGGCGCCCGGGGCTTCTACGACCTGAGATACCAGGACATCGGCTTCGTCCGCTGACGCTCCCCCCACCCCGGAGAACGAAGACTCCCGGACACACCGAGCGGCGCAAGCCTTTCCGGAGTGTGTCCGGGCCCTGAGCACCGGCCCATCTTCCGGTGACAGGCCGAGCGGTACGAACCTTCGCTTCGAGAGGCGTCCAGGTTTTCACCGCCGGGCCGGGGCCGGGAGGGTGGCTCGCGTCCCGCTGACAGGCCGAGCGGCATGAACCTTCGCTTCGAGACGCGTCTTCACCACCGCTCCTGGGGCCGGAGGATCGGCTCGCGTCCCGCCGGTACAGAGCCCTTGCTTCGAGACGCGTCCGGGTCTTCACCACCGCTCCGGGGGCCGGAGGGTCGCGTCCCGCCGGTACGCCGAGCGGCGTGGGCCCTCGGCTTCGGGGCCTTACCGCCGGACCGGGGGCTACGGGTGGGCCGTGTTCTGTCGGGGGCGGGGTGTAGGAATTGGTCATGGCTATCTCTGTGACCTGGCCTCAGGTGCTCGCCTGGCGGTTGAAGCGGCAGTTCGTCGACCCGGCCGACGGGCCCGACGCGGTGTCCGTCGTGCGGAGGCTCACCGGGGTGCAGGCACAGGTGGCCTCCTCCGCCGGGCTGGCGGTGGCCGTGCGGAGCGCACGACCGGATCCCGGTGAGATCGACCGCGCGCTGTGGCGAGATCGCAGCCTGGTCAAGACCTGGACGGTGCGCGGCACCCTGCACCTCGTCCCCGCCGACGAGCTGGCCTCCTACGCCGCCGTCCTCGGCTCGTTCCGCAACTGGGAGAAGGGCTCCTGGCAGCGCGGCCACGGCGTCACCGCCATTGAGGTCGCCGCCATCCTCGACGCCGTGCCCAAGGCGCTCGCGGGCCGCGTCCTCACCCGCGAGGAGCTGGTCGACGGGGTCATCGAGGTCACCGGTGACGCCCACCTGAGAGAGGCGCTCACCTCCGGCTGGGGCGCCCTGCTCAAGCCGCTGAGCTTTCTCGGCGAGCTCTGCTACGGCCCGCCGCGCGAGGGCCGGGTGACCTTCGCCAGCCCCCGCGACCAGGTGCCCGGCTGGCCCGGCGAGCTTCCCTCGGTGGAGGAGGGCGGGGTGCGCCTGCTCCGCTCCTTCCTCGGCGCGCACGGCCCCGGCGCCCCCGAGACGTTCGACGGCTGGCTCTACCGGGGGGCCAGCCGCAAGGCGACGCTGCGCGGCTGGTTTCGCGACCTCACCCCCGAGCTGGCCGAGATCGAGGTGGACGGCCGCTCGATGGTCATGCTCGCCGAGCACCTCGACGACCTGGCCGCGACCCGGCCCGCCACCGGGGTCCACCTGCTGCCCGGCTTCGACCAGTACATCCTGGCCGCCCCGCGCGACCTGGAGCCTCTCCTGCCCGCCGAGGCGAAGGCGAAGGTCAGCCGGGCCGCGGGTTGGATCTCCCCGGTCGTCATCTGCGAGGGCCGGGTGGCCGGGGTCTGGGAGGCGAAGGAAGGGAAGATCACCGTCGACCTCTTGGAGGAGGTTCCCGCCGCCGCCCTCACCGCCGAGATGGAGCGGGTGTCCGCGCTCCTCCGCTGAGGGGTCCGCCACACCGGGGAGATCCGATCCGCCTCCACCGGGCGCCCATCGTCCGTACGGCCCGCCACGGCGCCGGTCTTCGCCGCCCATGTTCTCCAGCGACGGTGCTGATGCGGCGTCCACGGGTTCGCGCGGCCGTGACGGCGCCGCCTGTCAGGCTCGTTCCCCGGCGGCGTCCACGGTTCGTACGGCCCGCGACGGCCGGGCTGCCGGGCGCACGTCAGTCGCGGCGGAAGCGTATCCGGTCGCCGGGGCGGAGCTGGGCCGCCCCGGCGAGGCTCGCCGAGGTCAGGACCGCGATGACCGGGTAGCCGCCGGTCGGCGGGTGGTCGGCGAGAAACACGATCGGCTGGCCGCTGGGCGGCACCTGGACGGCCCCCGCCACCATGCCCTCGCTGGGCAGCTCCCCGTCCCTGGCCCGCTCCAGGCAGGCGCCGCGCATCCGCACGCCCACCCGGTTGCTGTCCTGGCTGACCTCGTACGGCCCCGCGCACAAAGTGGCCAGGGCTCCGGAGACGAACCAGTCGTCCCGGGGACCCGGCAGAACCCGCAGGACGCCCGTCCCGGGCTCCGGAGGGGGCGCCGCGTCCACGATGATCGGCGGCAGGTCCCCGGTCGGCCCCACGGGCAGGACCGTCCCGGCGCGCAGCGGGGGAGGCCCGAGCCCGGACAGCGAGTCGGCCGACCGGCTCCCCATCGTGACGGGCACGTCGACACCGCCCCGGACGGCGACGTAGGTCCGCAGACCGGCCCCGGGCATCCCCAGGCGCAGCTCGCCACCCGAGGGGACCCAGAAGGGCGCGCACATCCCCTGCGAGACCGTCACGAGCCGGATCACCCCACCCGGAGAACCACTCGGAGAAACACCGCCCGAAGAAACACCGCCCGAAGAAGCACCGCTCGGGGAAACACCGCCTGAAGAAGCAGCACCCGAAGAAGCGCCACCCGGAGATGTCTCGCCCGCGAGCGCCTCACCCGAAGAAGCACCACCCAAGGACGTCTCACCCGCGAGGGCCTCACCCGGAAGGGACCGGCCGGTGGGCGCCCCGCGCGGTCGTACGACGTCCACAGGGCAGGGAGCGCCGGTGACGGCGACCCAGGCCCCGGCGGTGAAGAGCAGCCGGGCGCCGCCGAAGGTCAGCTCGATCCCCGCGGCGCTCTCCGGGTTGCCGAGCAGGCGGTTGGCCAGCCGCAGGCTCGGCTCGTCCGCCGCGCCCGAGCGGGGCACCCCGAGGTGGGCGTACCCCGGCCGGCCGAGATCCTGCACGGTGGCGTACGGCCCCGGCGCGATCACCTCGATCATGGCTCGCCGACCGCCAGGAACCGTACCCGCGTCCCCGGGGTGAGCAGGGCGGGCGGATCGGCGGCCACGTCCCACACCGCCGTCGCGGAGCGGCCGAGCAGCCGCCAGCCGCCGGGGGAGGCCGAGGGATAGACCGCCGAGTAGGGGCCCGCGACCGCCACCGCCCCGGCGGGCACCGAGGTCCGCGGAGTGTCCAGCCGGGGGACGTGCAGCGCCGGGTCCAGCCCCGTGAGGTAGGCGAACCCGGGGGCGAAGCCCAGCCAGCCCACCACCAGCTCCCGCCCGGTGTGCCGCTCGACCACCTCCCCGGGGGAGAGCCCGCTCAGCGCGGCGACGTCGTCGAGGTCGGCGCCGTCGTACACGACGGGAAGGGTCACCTCCGGCGCGGGCGCGGCCACCGCCGCGTCCGCGCCGGACGCCGCGTCCAGCAGGCGGGAGAGCTCGTCCCGCAGACGCGCCGGGTCGGTTCCTGGCGCGGTGACGAGGACCGTGACGGGGCCGGGGACGATCTCGACCACCCCGGAGGGCCGGGCGGCCCGCAGCAGGGCGTCCAGCCGGTGGGAGACCTCCAGCGAGCCGGTCTCCACCAGCAGCGCGTGCTCCCCGGCCCGCCGGACGCTCACGCGAAGGACCTCAGCGTCACTCCGGCGTCCACCAGGCCGTCGCGGACGGCGCGGGCCATCAGCACGGCGCCGGGAGTGTCGCCGTGCACGCAGATCGAGCGCGCCTCGACGGGGACCCGCGAGCCGTCCACCGCCTCGACCACCCGCTCGGTCGCCATTCGTACGGCCCGGTCCGCGACCGTGCCGGGGTCGTGCAGCACCGCGCCGGGGGAGCGGCGGGAGACCAGCGTCCCCGAGCCGGTGTACGCGCGGTCGGCGAAGGCCTCGACGACGGTGGCGACCCCCTCCCCGGCGGCGATCTCGTGGACGACGGACCCGGGCAGGGTCAGCAGCGGCAGGTCCCGGTCGTAGTCGGCGACCGCCGCCACGACGGCCCCGGCCTGCTCGGGGTCGCGGCAGATCCGGTTGTACAGCGCGCCGTGCGGCTTGACGTAGGAGACCCGGCCGCCCATCGCCCTGGCGATGCCGTCCACCGCCCCCAGCTGGTAGAGGACCTCGGCGCAGAGCTCCTCGGGGTCGACGTCCATCTCGCGGCGGCCGAACCCGACCAGGTCCCGGTAGGACACCTGGGCGCCGATCACCACCCCCCGGTCGACCGCCGCCGCGCACGTGCGCCGGATGATCAGCGGGTCGCCCGCGTGGAACCCGCAGGCGACGTTGGCGCTGGTCACGACGTCAAGGAGGGCCTCGTCGTCGCCCAGCCGCCAGATCCCGAAACCCTCACCCAGATCGGCGTTGAGATCGATCACCATGGTTCACCTACACCGGAGGTTCGTCGGGGATGTCCGCGATGTCATCGAGGGCGATGGCCAGCTCCTCGGGGTCGTCCCCGATGCGCTCGGCGATCTCGATCAGCACGTGCAGCACGTCGTGCCGGTCGTGGCCCAGGTCCAGCAGCCGCTGCGCCGCCTCCCAGAGCTGCGGCGGGTCGCCCTCCCAGAGCCGGGCGGCGATCTCCTCGTGCCAGGCGAGGTGCTCGTCGTAGTCGCGCCGGTCGAGCTCGCCCGCGTGGTCGATGCCCAGCAGGATCCGCCGGTCGGTGTCGTCGGCGGGGTTGAGCAGGCTGAGCTTGATCTCGCCGTGCGTACCCTGCAGGAAGGGGAACGCGAACACCCGCCTGGCCAGCGCCGACAGGTCGCCGTCCGGCAGCAGCCGGTCGAGCAGGTCGCGGTCGAGCCCGAAGGTCGTCGGGTCGCGGTAGGACTCCGCGAACTTGCCCGTCGCCTCCCACACCGCGTCGAGCGTGGCCCGCAGCCCCTCGTCGGGCAGCCCGGTCCTGCCCGCGGCGAACCGCGCCCACGCGCCCAGCACGTGCGGCACCGCCTCCTGCTCGGTGGTGGTGAGCATCACCTTGCGCGGCAGCCAGTCGAGCAGGAACGTCTCGCACTTGGTCGGGCTCACCCGGAGCGGGCGGCCGAAGTCCTGGTCACAGCCGTAGTCGATGATGTGGTCGGCGCACCGGGAGGCCGCCGAGGGGTCGGACAGGTGCTCGGCCGCGTCCGAGGAGAGGAACTCGGCCGCCAGCATCGCCCGGCGGTCACGGCTGTAGGGGGCCTCGCTGTGCAGCGGGGCCGGACGCTTCCTGCCGGGCGGCAGCGCCTTGATCCTGGACCTGGCGAAGGCGTGGTAGGCGCTGTAGCTGTCGCTGACCGGCACGGCCGTCCTGCGCTGGCCGTACTCGGCGGTGGCCTTCATCGCCGATTCGAGCAGCGCCCTGGCCTGCTGCGGCTCGATCTCCCCGAACCTGAGCATCGGGTTGCCCTCGGCCTCGGCCCTGGCCTGCTCCAGCAGCTTGTCGACGTGCGAGGAGACCCAGGCGTCACGGGCGATGCCGCGCATGTTGTAGTCGACGATCACCACCAGCGCGTGCCGGTCCTCGACGCTGTCGGTGCCCCGGTAGCCGAAGGTGCACACCACGGTGTCCTGGTCGCCGTACGCGTCGCGGGAGACGAAGCAGCCGGTCGTCTTGACCACGCCCAGCCGGTCGGCCCAGCGGGGCCTGGCCACGTCGCGCTCCATCAGAGCCAGCGCGGCGCCCTCCGCCTTGGCGGCCTGGCGGGCCGTGCCGAGGTAGGCCAGCGCGATCAGCAGGGTGAGCGCGGCGGGCGAGCCGGCCTTGGCCGCGTAGTCGACCAGGCCCTCGCCGAGGACCTGCTCGGCGTCCCCCCGGCGCAACCGGCGCCCCCACCAGGCCCCGATCATGTCGGAGACCATGAGCTCGGCGTCCAGCGGGCTGCGTACGGCCAGTAGCTCGCGAGCGGCGAGCAACATCTCGGAGAAGACCGCCTCGGGGGACTGGCTCTCCCTGGGGTCTCGACGATGTCGCCGGCTCAAGCAGCCTCCCCCGTCGGGCGCGCGAGCCCATCACGGACGCCGCCGCCGCGCTGATTGGCCCGCTCGCTTCCCACGCTCACGTCCCAACCTTCTCGCATTCCCGGTCCAAACGGTGCGTAGAAGACGGCCGGGTGCCCCCGATGCTACCGGGGACCGCGGGGCGGCGGCGCGGAGTTGACAAGGGCGAGCAAATGCTCCCGGGCGACACGCTCGACGACCTCGGCCGTCGGCTCGATGCCGAGATGCTCGGCGCAGGCGCAGACCTCGGCCACGCACCTGTCGACGGTGTCGAGGGGGACCGTCAGGAACTCGGCGGCCAGATGGGAGGTCACCGGCTCGTGGAGGGCTGCCGGAGGCACAGGGGGCACAGGGGGCGCGGGGGGCGCGGAAGGCGCGGCGAGGGGCGTCACGGAAGGCCCGGCGAGGCGGGTGGCAAGAACGGGCATGGATGTCGCATTCCTCCGGAGTTTCCCGGGGGCATCCCCCGGATGTGTCGGCGAGGACGTGCGTTTTCATTCCACAACTTATCTCGGGAGTGTCAACCCTCGGCGCCGTGATATGGAAAGCTGGCCCCGTGTCTTGACTGAATCCTGCAACAGTGGAGTAAGTGAGTGTCCCCGAACAGGGAGCCGAATTGACGGTGAGTCAGTAGCCTGATCTCGCCTGCAAGCCCGACGGAGATGAGGTGGGCAGTTGCCGGGACGGTCCGGCCCGATCCTGCTATGGTCCTGGCCGCAAACGTTCGGAGGCACAGCGCCGGCCGGTCGGCGCCCCTGCGGGAGCCCCCTCGCGCCGGCGCGAGGGTCCCGGTCATCGGGGCGGCGGTGTTCCCGAGGTTCCCGGGGTGCGCGGACCGCATCCTGGGCGGGGCTTCCGTCCGCACCTGCCCATCGCCGATGATGTACTCCAGGATCCGGTCCCCCGGAGCCGCGCTACGCCAATTCGCAAGTTTGGAGATGTGCCTCGTGGGAGACCCTGGCACGCGACGGAGGTGCCGACCATGAGCGCCGAAACCTCCGTGCCCCGTCCCCGGGAGTCGGGTGTGGACATCTCAGACTCCGGCCTGTTGCAGGGCCTGCTGTCACAGTCGCCGTTCGCCTTCGCGTTCTTCGACCCCGGCGGCCGCTTCGAGCGCGTCGACGAGGTCTTCTCCGACGTGGTCGGCCTGCCCGCCGAGCGCCTGGTCGGCCGCGCCCCCGGCGAGATGCTCTCCGCCGACCTGACCGCCCTGATCGAGGGTTCGGTCCGCGGCATCGTGACGGGCGCCGAGGTCGAGGGCGACCAGCGGATCCGCGTACGCACCGCCGGCGGCGAGACCCACCACTGGTCGCTGACCTTCTCCCCGATCCACGACGACAAGGGCACGCTCCGCGCGATCTGCCTGGTCGGCGTCGACATCACCGACAGCAGGCAGGTCGAGGAGGACCTCAGGCGCAGCGAGGAGCGCTACCGCTCGCTGGTCGAGGCCCAGTCCCAGCTCGTGTGGATCACCGCGCCCAACGGCGTCGTGGAGGAGGACGCGCCGCAGTGGCGGGCCATCACCGGCCAGGGGCTTGAGGAGTACCTCACCCACGGCTGGCTGGAGGCCGTCCACCCCGACGACCGCCCGCACACCGAGGAGGCGTGGCGCGAGGCGCTGCGCGGCCGGACCATGTTCGAGTGGAGTTACCGGGTCCGCACCCGGGCCAGCGGCTACCGGCACTTCGAGGTGCGCGCCGTCCCGATCATCCGGCACAACCGGGTCGTCGAGTGGGTGGGCGCCAACACCGACGTCACCCCGCAGCGCGAGGCCGAGGAGATGCGCGGACGGCTGACCGACCAGCTCGGCGCCGCCGCCCTGCGGACCGCGCGCCTGCAGGGCGCCACGGCGATGCTCGCCGAGGCGCTCACCGTCGAGCAGGTGGTCCAGGTCATCATCGACGTGGGCCGTACGGCGCTGGCGGCCGACCGCTCCGCCGTGGCGCTGCTCGACGTCGACCGGGCCGCGCTGAAGCTGGTCAACAGCGGGGGCATCCCCGACGTTCCCGGCGCGCCCGGCGAGGAGATCCCGCTCTCGCACTCCAGCGTGATGACCATGGCGGTCAACAGCCGGCGCCCGGTCTTCGCCGAGTCGCCGGAGAGCCTGAAGTCCCAGCTGGTCGACGCGGGCGGCGACAACGAGACGATCACCGGGTTCATCGCCCACAGCGACGAGCGGGCCTGGGTGGGCCTGCCGCTGCTGGCCGCGGGGCGCGCGCTCGGCGCGCTGAGGTTCTCCTTCACCCGCCCGCAGAAGATCTCTCAGGAGGACGGGGTGTTCCTGGAGGCGCTCGCGGGACAGTGCGCCCTCGCCGTGGAGCGGGCCACCCTGTTCGAGCGCGAGCACCGCACGGCCGAGACCCTCCAGCGCAGCCTGCTGCCCGACCGCCTGCCGGTGGTCCGGGGCCTGGTCCTCGCCCAGCGGTTCCGCTCGGGAAGCCGCCACGTCCAGGTCGGCGGCGACTGGTACGACGCGTTCGTCCTCCAGGACGGCCGGGTCGCGGCGGTGGTCGGCGACGTCATGGGCAAGGGCGTCAAGGCCGCGGCCGGGATGGGCCGCATCCGCAACGCGATGCGGGCCCTGGCGCTGACCAACCCGCCGCCCGCCGCGGTGCTCACCGGCCTCGACAGGGTCTTCGAGGCCACCGAGGAGGAGGAGCAGGTCACCACCCTCGCCTACATGGTCGTCGAGCCGGGCACCGGAGAGGGTACGCTGGCGCTCGCCGGTCACCCGCCGCCCCTGCTGGTCTCCCCGCAGGGCGTGCCGCTGCTGTGCGACGGCGAGCCGGGCACCCCGCTGGGCTGGCCCACGAGCCGCCGGCAGTTCAGGTTCTGCGTCCCGCCGGGCCACACCGCCGTCCTGTATTCGGATGGTCTGGTGGAAAACCGCAAGCGTGGCCTCGATGCCGGGCTTGCCGATCTTTGTTCTGTTGTGACCGAAGCGCCGGCCGAAGTGGTGGGAAGCCCCCACATGTTGCTAGATTTTCTTGTCGATCGCATGCTGTCTGGATATGAGCAGGATGACGACGTCACGGTGCTCGCGATCCACGTTCCCCTCGCCACGAAGAGTGACTGAATGAAACAGTCATAACGGTTGCTTTCGGGTATCGGTGCCTCGCTTCCGTACGCACTACTCTCTTGGTCGGCCTAGGGTGGAGGGCAACCGCCAGGAGGCGGCCGTATGGATCACGGTGTCATGCCACAATGCTGGACAGGTGCGTCGCGGTTCGCGCGGCCTTGTTAATCACAACTAGAGGTAAAACTGCCCCTAGTTGGGCATCTGGGTCCATTCTCGTCACGCTTTCCTTCGAGAGGTGTTCGTGTCGCCTGCAAGTTCGACTCGCTCGAAGCCATCCGAGCTGAACGAGCCCGTCATTCAGCAGCTGATGGAGCGGGGGCGCTCGCAGGGGTTCCTCGAGTCCGAGGATGTCCGCAAGGCCGTCGAGGAAGCGGACATTCCGATGGCGCAGGTCGCTGGAATCCTGCGAAGCCTCAGCAAAGAGGGCATCACAGTACGGCTGACCGCCGAGGACTCCGCGGCTCCCAAGAAGCCCCGCACTCCCGCCAAGCGCCGCACTGCCCCGGCCGCGCCCGCCGCCGTCAAGAAGACCAAGACCGCCGCGGCGGCCAAGGAGCAGCCGGAGACCGTCACCGCGGTCGTCAGCGGCTCCGAGCCCGCCGCGACCGCGGCCAAGAAGCCGGCGGCCCCCGCCAAGGCGGCCCCGGCCAAGAAGGTGGCCCCGGCCGCCAAGAAGCCGGTCCCCGCCCCGCCGCCGAAGAAGGCCGGCCCCGCCGGGGCCGTCGCCCCCGCTCCCGCGTCCGCGCCGAAGCCGGTCACCGGTGACGACGACGAGGTCATCGACCTCGAGGACGTCGAGATCGAGGACTTCGACCTGGAGGCCGTGGCCGAGGTCGAGGTTGAGGTCGAGGTGGAGGTGGAAGCCGAGGTCGAGGTGGAGGCCGAGGCCGAGACCGAGGAGGAGCCCAAGGTCGAGGCCGTCGAGGTGAACGAGGACGAGGTCCTCATCCTCACCGACGACGACGATGACGCCCCGGTGCCCCAGGTCGCCGCCGCCGGTGCCACCGCCGACCCGGTCAAGGACTACCTCAAGCAGATCGGCAAGGTTCCCCTGCTCAACGCCGAGCAGGAGGTCGAGCTCGCCAAGCGCATCGAGGCCGGTCTGTTCGCCGAGGAGCAGCTCGGCACCGACGGCGAGAAGCTCCCGGTCGACGTCCGCGCCGAGCTGGAGTGGATCGCCGAGGACGGCCGCCGGGCCAAGAACCACCTGCTGGAGGCGAACCTCCGCCTCGTGGTCTCGCTGGCCAAGCGCTACACCGGGCGCGGAATGCTCTTCCTGGACCTGATCCAGGAGGGCAACCTGGGCCTGATCCGCGCGGTCGAGAAGTTCGACTACACCAAGGGCTACAAGTTCTCCACCTACGCCACGTGGTGGATCCGGCAGGCGATCACCCGCGCCATGGCCGACCAGGCGCGGACCATCCGCATCCCGGTCCACATGGTCGAAGTGATCAACAAGCTGGCCCGCGTCCAGCGGCAGATGCTCCAGGACCTGGGCCGCGAGCCCACCCCGGAGGAGCTGGCGCGCGAGCTCGACATGACCCCCGAGAAGGTCGTCGAGGTCCAGAAGTACGGTCGCGAGCCGATCTCCCTGCACACCCCGCTGGGTGAGGAGGGAGACAGCGAGTTCGGTGACCTCATCGAGGACTCCGAGGCCATCGTTCCCGCGGACGCGGTCAGTTTCACGCTTCTGCAGGAGCAGCTCCACTCCGTTCTGGACACGCTGTCCGAGCGCGAGGCGGGCGTGGTCTCGATGCGTTTCGGCCTGACCGACGGTCAGCCGAAGACGCTGGACGAGATCGGCAAGGTCTACGGGGTGACGCGCGAGCGCATCCGGCAGATCGAGTCCAAGACGATGTCCAAGCTCCGCCACCCGTCCCGGTCGCAGGTCCTGCGCGACTACCTCGACTGAGGCTTTCTGACAGAGGGTCCGCATCGTATGGTGCGGGCCCTTTGTCGTTAACGCGGGTGTAACAGGTCGGTAGCACGCCGTGTGAAACGGGCTCCTAGGCTGCCGCCTCATGGGTGTGGCCGAAGTTGACATGATTCGCGCCCGGGGACTGCGGGTGATCGTCGATCGTCCGTGGACGGACGCGATGCTCGACGAAGCGGTCGCCGCGGTACGCCGGAGGGTGTTCGAAGCCGGCACGATCACGATCGGCGCGGCCCGCGGCGATCCGGAGAGCCGCGCGCTCAGGATCGAGGCGCTGGCCAAGGCGGCCGTAGGTCACAGCCGTGCCATAGAGGCGCTGACGGCCCGCGACCGGGCCAACCCCGACCTCTGGCTCTGGCTCGGGCGCACCCGCATCGAGGAGGCCTGGACGATCAAGCCGGACGTCAAGGCTCGGGCCGTGCAGGCGCGGCGGATGCAGGCCTTCCAGGAGGCGATGGAGTCGGCCAGGACGCCGCTCCTCACCGCGGCGTCGCTCGCGCCGTCCGATCCGGTGCCCTGGGAATCGATCATGTGGCTCTACCTCGGTCTCGACCGGCCGCGCCAGGAGAAGGACGCGGTCTGGTACGAGGCCGTTCGCCGTTATCCGACGCTGTTCCCGGCCAACGTGGCCCGGCTCATGACGTTGTCCCCCGCCTGGGGCGGCAGTGCCCAGGAGATGCTGGAGTTCGCCAGGCAGGCCGTCTCACGGGCGCCCGACGGGGATCCGATGGCGTCCCTGGTGCCGCTGGCCCACTTCGAGCAGGTGTCCGCCGAGCGGTCACCGATGTCGCGCGGCGGCTGGTTCTCCGACGGGGCGCTGCGCGAGGTCGTCGCGCACTCGGGCCGCTGGCTGGGGCGTGACAGCCATCCCCGGTCGATCGAGGCGCACAACCTGTTCGGGGCCGCCTTCTACCTGGCCGACCTGAGACGGCCCGCGCGCGGGCACCTGATGCGGACGGGAGGCAGGGTCAGCAGCCTGCCGTGGTCCTACCTCGGAGATCCCGCCCAGCAGTTCCAGCGGGCCTGCGGGCGGCTCCACCTCGTCGCGGCGTGAACCGGCCGGGGCCTCCCGGTCCTCCGCGTTCCCGGCACGGCCACGGGAGGGTGATCCGCGGGACATCACACCGTGACGTCGAGTGTCCACGGCCGTTTTCCCGTGGGCGGCGCGCAGAGCGTGACGGAGTGGCCGAGATGGTCCAGGACCTTGGCGAGCTCCTCGGGACCCTCCGGATCCACGCCCCCCTCAAGCAGGGAGCGGGCGATCACACCGCGGGTGGCCTTGGCCATGTGGCTCACCACCTTCCCGTCCTTGAGCACCCGTACCGCCACCGCCCGGCCGCCCGGCTGCCACGCCACCGCGTACGTGCTGGAGCGCAGGTCCACGACCAGGCCCGGCTCGGCGTCGAGCAGGGGGGTGACCGACCGGCGCCAGAAGGCGCCCAGGCCGCCGAGCGGCGGCAGCCGCACCCCCATCGACAGCCGGTACGGTGGCACGCGGTCGCCGATCCGCAGCAGGCCCCAGAGGCCGGAGAAGATCAGCAGGCTCTCCGAGGCCCGCGTCGCGGCCTCGGGGGAGAGCGAGGCCAGGCCGAGGTTGTCGTAGAGCACACCGGTGTACAGGTCGGCCGCGGCCAGCGTCGGCGCGGTCCGCAGGAGCAGGTTCCTGCCGACCTCGGCGGCCTGCCCCGGCGACAGGCCGAGCACGTCCCGCGCGGCCGGTTTCCGGCACAGCGCGGTGAGCGCGTCCAGGACCTTCCTCCTGGGCGGGCGGAGGGCGGGAAAGCTCAGCCGGGGCAGGTCGAGGGCGGGGCCGTCGCCCTGAGTGGCCTTCCCCTCGGACGGAGGCAGCAGAATCAGCACAGTCGCCGAGCGTAGTGGGGCGATCGGGGAGTTAGGATCCTTCAGCATGATCGATGAGGGCTTCGACCGGCTGGTCGACCAGGCCTGGCCGGCGCTCCACCGGGTGAACGCCGGGGGCTGGACGCTGCGCGCCGCGGGCGGGGTGACCAAGCGGGCCAACTCCGTGCTGCCGCTGGGCGAGCCGGAGGACCTGGAAGCGGCCGTCGAGGGGGCCGAGAAGTTCTACGCCGACCGCGGGCTGCCCTGTGTCTTCTCCGTGGGAGGCGGTGCCACGCCCGGTCTGGACGCGTCACTGGAGGCTCGCGGCTACCGGGTGGTGGATCCCACACTGATCATGACCGCGCCTCTCGTGTCCGAGGAGCCGGGAGGGGCGGGAGGGAAGGTCGAACTCGCTGAGGCGCCCTCACAGGCGTGGTTGGACGCCTGGTGGAGCGTGGACGGGAGGTTCGGCGGCGACGGTCTGGCGACGGCCGCGCGGATCCTCACCGGCGTGCCCGCCGTGTACGCCTCGCTCGGCGGGGAGGCCGTCGGGCGGGGCGTGGTCCAGGGGGAGTGGTTCGGGATCTACTCCATGGCGGTTCTGCCGCATGCGCGGCGCAGGGGCCATGGACGGGAGGTGTTGCGTGCCCTGCTCTCGCATGCGCGGGCGCAGGGCACACAGCGGGCATATTTAGTCGTAGTGGAGTCGAACACCGCTGCCAGGGCGCTCTACGAGCGGCAGGGCCTCACGGTGGCGGGCCGATATCACTATCGGGTCCGATGATGGCTCCATTCGTCTGGTTATCGTTCGTCGTGGCCTGCCGTTGCCGGGGCGTCGCTGAGACGAGCGGACTCGTCCTGGATGTTGGCGCCCTTGTCTCTCAGCACGGCCACATGCTGACGCCCGTGGTGGGCGCAGAACAGCAGCTCCCCACCTACGGGCAGGGTCGCGCGGATGTAAGCCTGGGCGCCGCACCGGTCACAGCGGTCAGCAGCTGTGAGCTGCTTGGCGGGGGCGAGGGTTCCAGTCACGTATCGCCTTTCAGGTCATCCCCTGAGGTGGAGGATCTGGCGTCAGTCACTTGAGAGAACATCTAACCCGATACGAACGTTCCCAACCGACCCCCTGCTACGCCCAGAGCGGAAAGTGTCCGAAAGTAACGATGATCACGCCGGATGTAACGCCCGTACCCGCCGGATGGCAAGCTTGTACGCGTCGTGGTGGGAAGAACGGTAAGCTGCGCACACGTGTTCGACAGAGTGGGAGTGGGCGTGACCGCAGTTAGCGCGGAGACGGGTTATACGGCCCGCCACCTGTCGGTGCTGGAGGGTCTCGAAGCCGTCCGCAAGCGCCCAGGCATGTATATCGGGTCGACCGACAGCCGCGGTCTCATGCACTGCCTCTGGGAGATCGTGGACAACGGGGTCGACGAGGCCCTGGCCGGTTACTGCGACCGCATCGAGGTCGAGCTCCACCCCGACGGCTCCATCGAGGTCCGCGACGACGGCCGGGGCATCCCGGTCGACGTCGAGCCCAAGAGCGGCCTGGCCGGTGTCGAGCTCGTCTACACCAAGCTCCACGCGGGCGGGAAGTTCGGCGGCGGCTCCTACGGCGCCTCGGGCGGCCTGCACGGCGTCGGCGCCTCCGTCGTCAACGCCCTGTCCTCGCGGCTGGA
This sequence comes from Streptosporangium sp. H13245, assembly GCF_055690525.1. Taxonomy (NCBI): domain Bacteria; kingdom Bacillati; phylum Actinomycetota; class Actinomycetes; order Streptosporangiales; family Streptosporangiaceae; genus Streptosporangium; species Streptosporangium sp. H13245. The sequence continues at coordinate 52,671 of NZ_JBSZKT010000019.1, forward strand.
CATCGAGGTCGACCGCGACGGCCGGATCCACGAGATCAGCTTCCGCAGGGGCGTTCCCGGCGTCTTCGACGGCGACGGCCCCAAGGCCAAGTTCAAGAAGAAGTCCGGGCTGCGCGACGGCGGCGTGGCGAAGAACCCCACCGGCACCCGCGTGCGCTTCTGGGTCGACCACCAGATCTTCCTCCCCGAGGCGGAGGTCTCCCTCGACGAGATCCACGTCCGCCTCCGCCAGACCGCGTTCCTGGTCCCCGGCCTCACCCTGGCCGTGCGCGACAGCCGGGGCGAGGAGGCCGTCGAGGAGGAGTTCCACTTCGACGGCGGCATCTCGGAGTTCACCGAGTTCCTCGCCCGCGACGAGGCCGTCTGCGACGTGCTGCGGCTGCAGGGCACCGGTCACTTCCACGAGACCGTCCCGGTCCTCGACAACCTGGGGCACATGACCCCGACCGAGGTCCAGCGGGAGCTCACCGTCGACGTGGCGGTGCGCTGGGGCAAGGGCTACGACAACACCGTCCGCTCCTTCGTCAACGTGATCGCCACCCCCAAGGGCGGCACCCACGTCAACGGCTTCGAACGCGCCCTCGTCCGCACCCTGAACGAGCAGCTGCGCGAGACCCGCCTGCTCAAGAACGGCGACGCCCCGGTGACCCGCGAGGACATCATGGAGGGTCTCACCGCCGTGGTGACCGTCCGGGTGCCCGAGCCGCAGTTCGAGGGCCAGACCAAGGAGGTCCTGGGCACCTCGGCGGCCTCCAGGATCGTCGCCCACGTCGTCTCGCGAGAGCTCAAGGAGCTGCTCGCCAACCCGTCGCGCAACGCCAAGCCGCAGCTCCGCGCGGTCCTGGAGAAGATCGTCGCGGCGGCCAAGGCCCGCATCGCCGCCCGGGAGCACCGCGACAACCAGCGCCGCAAGACCGCGCTGGAGAACTCGGCGCTCCCCGCCAAGCTGGTCGACTGCCGCAGCGACGAGGTCGACCGCAGCGAGTTGTTCATCGTCGAGGGCGACTCGGCGCTGGGCACCGCCCGCGCGGCCAGAAACTCGGAGTTCCAGGCGCTGCTGCCGATCCGGGGCAAGATCCTGAACGTGCAGAAGGCGTCCGTCGCAGACATGCTCAAGAACGCCGAGTGCGCCGCGATCATCCAGGTCATCGGCGCGGGTTCGGGGCGTTCCTTCGACATCGAGGCCGCCCGCTACGGCAAGGTCATCCTGATGGCCGACGCCGACGTCGACGGGGCGCACATCCGCTGCCTCCTGCTGACCCTGTTCCACCGCTACATGAAGCCGATGGTCGAGGCCGGGCGCGTCTTCGCCGCCGTGCCGCCGCTGCACCGCATCGAGGTCACCAACCCCACGCGCGGTCACAACAAGTACGTCTACTGCTACTCCGACGCCGAGCTGCAGCGGGTGCTGCGAGACCTGGAGCGCCGGGGCAAGCGCTGGAAGGACCCGATCCAGCGCTACAAGGGCCTGGGTGAGATGGACGCCGACCAGCTGGCCGAGACGACCATGGAGCCCCGCCACCGCACCCTGCGCCGGGTCCGCATCGAGGACATCGAGGCGGCCGAGGGCATCTTCGCCCTCCTGATGGGCAGCGACGTGGCCCCGCGCCGGGAGTTCATCGTGAGCAGCGCGGCCGAGATCGACCGCGACCACATCGACGCGTGACCGTCCCCGCCGGGTGATCTCCCGGCAGGAACGGCCCGCGGGCGGGCCCGGAGCACCGGTCAGGTGACCGGGTCCCCGGACCCCGGGGTTCAGAGCTCGACAGGCATCAGCTTGCCGGTGCGCACGTCGTAGACGGCCCCGCCGACCGGCATCCCCGCGGGCAGGAACGGGCTCGTCCTGATCCGTACGAGGTCGTGGCGCAGTGCCGCGTCCTGGTCGGGGACGGTGTGGAAGTCCAGGCTGCGGGTGTCGACGCCGCGCCGGGCGGCGATCGCGTGCACCTCGTCGTCGGTGACCTTGTTCATGCCGCAGTCGGTGTGCGGCATGACCAGCACCCGCTCCACCCCCAGCAGGTTGACCGCCAGGACGAGCGTACGCAGGACGTCGTCGGTGACCCTGGCCCCGGCGTTGCGGAGGATCTTGGCGTCCCCCGGACTCAGGCCGAAGACCCCCAGCGGATCGATCCGCGAGTCCATACAGGTGACCACGGCTAGGCCGCGGGCGGCCCTGCCGGTCAGTTCGGCGTTGGTGAACGTGGCGGAGAACTCCTCGTTGGCGGCCAGCAGGTCGTCAAAAGCACTCACGTACGCATCCCTCGGTCGGCGCAAACAACGGACTAATAATGCTTCATGCCCGTTTCCAGAGCGCTGCCGGGGCTCGCCGGGTGACGACTTCACCAAGATCCCACCACCGCCTCTCACCCTGGGTCATGATGTCGTCACCCAGAGTCCGGAAGTGTGGAGAGGCTGATGAGCAGGACCGAATCGCTGGCCGACTATCTGCGTGACCAGGGCAGGCGCAAGCTCGACCGGGTCGAGGTCAGGGACGGGGGGCGCAACGCGCGCTCGGCGCTGGCCCTGCTCGACGCGGCCGTCTACACCCGGTCGCTGAAGGACGACGACCCGTTCCTGGCCGCCCTCGCGGAGGCGGGGTGTTTCGGCCCCCAGGGGACCGGCGGGTTCGAGCCGACGGACCGGGTGGCCAGGGTCGTCCGCTTCTGGGAGTCGGGCGAGCCCTGGCAGCTGCTGATGGCGATCCGGTTCGCGCTCCAGGGCGCGCTCACCTGAGAGGCCGGGTTTCAGCCCGACCGCCGGGGAAAGGCGGACCGGGCCGCGGTCGTGGCGCCGGGCCGGGGTGCCCCGCGTGCCCCGGGCCCGATCGGCGCGAGACGCCGTTGAAGCTCCCGGTGACACCGCCATAGGATCTTCATCGGTGCCGAGTTTGGGAGGAAGCATGGGAATCGCGCAGCTGAGGTCGATCGTCCTCGACTGTCCAGACCCCAGGCGACTGGCCGCCTTCTACAGCGCCCTCCTGGGCTGGAAGATCGCCAGTGTCGAGGACGACTGGGTGGTGGTCACCGGGGGCAGGCCCGGACGGCTCTGCTTCCAGCTGGTCCCCGACCACCAGCCGCCGGAGTGGCCCACCACCGAGCGATCCCAGCAGTTCCACCTCGACCTGACGGTTGAGAACCTCGACGAGGCGGAGAAGGAGGCGCTGGCGCTCGGCGCGTCCAAACACCCGTACCAGCCGGGCGAGGAGGAGGGTTTCCGGGTCTTTCTCGACCCCGCCGGGCATCCGTTCTGCCTGTGCGTCGACTGACCGTCCTGCGCGATCTCAGGGCCCCTCGCGGGCCCGTCGTACCCGGCCCCGGGAGCCCCGCCGTCCTGGCGGGGCTCCCGGGGTCTCTTCGCGGGCGGAGGTCACTCCTCCGGGGCGGGAGCCGCTCCGGAGACCCGCTCGCCGCCTCCGGCGCCGAGGGCGCCGCCCACGGCCGACACGGTGTGGGTGAGCCGTACGCCGGAGCCGTCGCGGCGGCCCAGCTCCTCGGGGAGGGGCACGGGCTTGCCGACGGCCGAGACCGCGCGGGCCGGGCCGGGGCCCGCCCAGGCGAGCAGCAGGACGTCCTCACCCTTGAGGAACCGCTGGACGCGGACCCCGCCGGTGGCCCGGCCCTTCGGCGGGTATTCGGCGAAGTCGGAGACCTTGGCCCCGCCGACCTGGGTGCCGGGCAGCGCCGTCGAGGACCCGGCGATCGTCACGACCTGTGACTCGCGGGCGGGATCGACCGCGCCGAACCAGACCACCGTGGCGTCGCCGTCCAGCCGCACACCGGCCATGCCGCCCGCGGGGCGGCCCTGCGGGCGGACGACGGAGGCGGAGTAGCGCAGCAGCTGGGCCTCGGAGGTGATGAAGACGAGGTCGTGCTCCTCGCTCTCCACCTCCACCGCGCCCACCACGGTGTCGCCCTCCTTGAGGGTGATCACCTCGAAGTCGTCGCGGTTGGCCGGGTAGTCGGGGACGACCCGCTTGACCACGCCCTGCGCCGTGCCCAGCGCCAGGCCGGGCCCGTCGGGATCGAGCGAGCCGATGCCGACGACCGTCTCACCCGGGTTGAAGGTGACGTACTCCGAGACCGGGTGACCGCCCGACAGCGACGGCGGGTTGGCCGAGCGGGGCAGCGTGGGCAGGTCGACCACCTGGACCCGGATCATCCGCCCCTGGTTGGTGACCACGCCCACCTCGCCCCTGACCGTGCTCCGCACGGCGGAGACCAGCACGTCGTGGGCCGAGCGGTCGCCGTCACCGGCCAGCGGCGAGGCGTCGAACGTGCGGGCCAGCAGGCCGGTGGAGGAGAACAGCACCAGGCAGGGGTCGTCGGCCACCTCCAGGGGGGCCGAGACGTTCCTCACGACCCCCGAGGACTCCAGCAGCACCGTGCGGCGCGGGGTGCCGAAGGTCTTGGAGACCTGGGCGAGCTCGTCGGAGACGACCTTGCGGAGCCTGTCGTCGGAGGACAGGATCGCGGTCAGCTCGGCGATCTCGTCGCGCAGGGTCTGGCTCTCGCGGTCGAGCTCCAGCTTGTCGTAGCGGGTCAGGCGGCGCAGCGGGGTGTCGAGGATGTAGTTGGCCTGGATCTCCGACAGCTCGAAGACCTCCGTCAGGCGCTCGCGGGCCTGGGCGGAGTTGTCGGAGGAGCGGATGACCTGGATGACCTCGTCGATGTTGAGCAGGGCGACGATGAGGCCCTCGACGAGGTGCAGGCGCTCCTCGCGCTTGCGGCGGCGGTAGAGGGAGCGGCGGCGGACCACGTCGATGCGGTGGTCGACGTAGACCTGGAGCAGCTCGCGCAGGCCCAGCGTGCGCGGCTCGCCGTCGACCAGGGCGACGTTGTTGATGCCGAAGGTCTCCTCCATCGGCGTGAGCCGGTAGAGCTCCTCCAGCACGGCCTCGGGGATGAAGCCGTTCTTGATCTCGATGACCAGGCTGAGGCCCTTGTGCCGGTCGCTGAGGTCCTTGAGGTCGGAGATGCCCTGGAGCCTCTTGGCGGTGACCAGCTCCCTGATCTTGGTGACCACCCGCTCGGGGCCGACGTTGAAGGGCAGCTCGGTGACGACGATGCCCTTGCGGCGGGGGCTGACCTGCTCGATGGCGCACTTGGCGCGCATCCGGAAGGTGCCCCGGCCCTTGGCGTACGCGTCGCGGATGCCGTCGAGGCCGATGATCGTGCCGCCGGTGGGCAGGTCGGGGCCCGGGACGAACCGCATCAGGTCGTCGAGCGTCGCGTCCGGCTTCTTGATCAGGTGACGGGCGGCGGCGACGACCTCCACGAGGTTGTGCGGCGCCATGTTGGTGGCCATCCCGACCGCGATGCCGGTGGCACCGTTGACCAGCAGGTTGGGGAAGGCCGACGGCATGACCGTGGGCTCGGTCTCCTGGCCGTCGTAGTTGGGCTTGAAGTCGACCGTGTCCTCGTCGATCGACTGGACCACGGCCATCGCCGCCGAGGCCAGCCGGGCCTCGGTGTAACGCATCGCGGCGGGCAGGTCGTCGGGGGAGCCGAAGTTGCCGTGCCCGTCGATGAGCGGCAGGCGCATCGAGAACGGCTGGGCCATGCGGACCAGCGCGTCGTAGATGGCGGTGTCGCCGTGCGGGTGGAGCTTGCCCATCACGTCGCCGACGACGCGTGACGACTTGACGTGGCCCCGGTCGGGCCGCAGGCCCATCTCGCTCATCGAGTAGAGGATCCGGCGCTGGACCGGCTTGAGGCCGTCCCTGGCGTCCGGCAGCGCACGCTGGTAGATGACCGAGTATGCGTATTCGAGGAAGCTGGTGCGCATCTCGGTGGAAACGTCGATGTCGACGATCCGCTCCTCGAAGCCCTCGTCGGTCGGGGGTGTGGTCGTCCGTCGAGCCATCTGATTTCCTGCGCGCGCGCCCCGGCCGTTCAGGCCGGGGGGAGGCGCATCCTCCTTCTGTCTTCGTGGTCCAACCGTTGGCGCCGGCTCCCCGGGGAGCCTTGGCCGGGATGTCCGGCGGGCGACCGGCGACGGGGGCGACCGGGCATCGTACCGAGACTCGATACCATACCCAGCCCATCCGACACTTCCGGGCCTTCCGGCCCGCCCGCGGGTGCTAGGGCCGTTCCGGCGGGGTGCCGGGGGCGGCGGGAAGGCCCCGGGTCCGGGGGCCCGCTCCCGGCCAGGGGCCGGGGGTCTCGCCCTCGTGCTCGTCGCCGGGCACGTTCACCCTGGTGTCGTAGACCCTGAAGCCGCGCGCCCGGTAGTTGGCGAGCGCCACCGGGCTGTCGAGCGAACAGGTGTGCAGCCACACCCGCCGGGTCGGCTCCCGCGTCGGCTGCCGGTCGGCCAGGTCCCAGGCCCTCGCCGCGCCGATCTCCAGCAGGTGTCCGCCGATCCCCCTGCCGATCGCCCACGCCAGGAGCCCGAAGGAGTTGATCTCGACCGTCGCGTCCTCCTGGGGGACGAGCTCGACGTAGCCCGCGGGGGTGCCGCGGTGGTAGGCCACCCAGGTCTCCACGCCGCCGGCCAGCCAGTCGGCCCACTCGTCCCAGGTCCACGGCAGCTTGTTGGTCCAGTGCCAGTCTCCGCCGACGGCCGTGGTGAGGAACCGGCTGAACTCGGGCGAGGGCAGCTCGGCGCGCACGACGTCGACCTCGACCGACGGCGGCTTGGCGGGCAGCAGGTCCGAGCGGGAGGTCTGTTCGAGGTACCAGGTGGTGACGTCCATAGTGGATGCATCAAATCACGGCGCGGAGCCCGGCAGGTCCCCAGCTCCCGGCACCGCACCCCCGGTGGCGCCGGTGAAACGGGCCGCGACCTCCGGACGGCGCCCCGCCTCCCGCCCGCGGAGCCTCCGAGACCCCGGCCGCCCGCTCGCCCGCCGGGCCCTCGTACAGCGTCCCTGAGCGTCCCCGGCTGCCCCCGCTCGTCCCCCCACACCCCGCCCCCGTACGGGGTACGGAGGCACGTGTGTGCCGTACCGGGGAAAAACAGTCGGCGAGACCTGGTACCAATGACCGGGTGAGCGAAGAGCTGATGCTGCGCGAAGAGGCCGAGGAGCGGCTGCGGGCGCTCGCCGGGGAGCACGCCCGGCTGCGCGAGGACCAGTGGGCGGCCATCAAGGCGCTGGTCATGGACCGGCGCCGGGTGCTCGTGGTGCAGCGCACCGGCTGGGGCAAGTCGGCGGTCTACTTCATCGCCACCGCGCTCCTGCGCGAGCTGGGCGAGGGGCCGACCGTGATCGTGTCGCCGCTGCTAGCCCTGATGCGCAACCAGATCGCCGCCGCCGAGCGCGCCGGGATCACCGCGGTCACGGTCAACTCGGCCAACCCCGAGGAGTGGGAGCAGATCTACAACCAGGTCGCCGAGGGCGAGGTCGACGTGCTGCTCGTCAGCCCCGAGCGGCTCAACAACCCCGACTTCCGCGACCACGTGCTGCCCGAGCTGGCCGAGAGCGCGGGCCTGATCGTGGTCGACGAGGCCCACTGCATCTCCGACTGGGGCCACGACTTCCGCCCCGACTACCGGCGGCTGCGCACGCTGTTCGAGGAGCTCACCGAGGGCGTGCCGATCCTCGCGACCACCGCCACGGCCAACGCCAGGGTCACCCGCGACGTCGCCGAGCAGATGGGCGAGGAGACGCTCGTGCTGCGCGGCGCGCTGGAGCGCGACAGCCTCCACCTCGGGGTCGTGCGCCTGCGCGGCGCAGAGCAGCGCCTGGCCTGGCTCGCCAGGACGCTGCACGAGCTCCCCGGATCCGGCATCGTCTACACGCTCACCGTGGCCGCCGCCCAGGAGATCGCCGCCTACCTGCGCGAGCAGGGCCACGAGGTGATCGCCTACTCCGGGCAGACCGAGCAGGCCGAGCGGCTCGCCGCCGAGCAGGCGCTGCTCGACAACAAGATCAAGGCGCTGGTCGCGACCTCCGCCCTGGGGATGGGCTACGACAAGCCCGACCTCGGCTTCGTCGTGCACGTCGGCGCCCCCCAGTCCCCGGTCGCCTACTACCAGCAGGTCGGCCGGGCGGGCCGAGGGGTCGAGCGGGCCGAGGTGATCCTGCTGCCCGGCGCGGAGGACCGCGACATCTGGGCCTACTTCGCCTCGCTGGCCTTCCCGCCCGAGCCCGTCGTACGCGCCGTGCTGGCCGCGCTGGAGGAGGGCGGCGTGATGTCCACGGCCGCCCTGGAGAACCGGGTGGATCTCAGCCGGAGCCGCCTGGAGACCATGCTGAAGGTCCTCGACGTCGACGGCGCGGTGCACCGGGTCAAGGGCGGCTGGGAGTCCACCGGCGAGCCCTGGGCGTACGACGCGCCGCGCTACGCCAGGGTCGCCGCCGAGCGGGAGGCCGAGCAGCGGGCCATGCTCGACTACCTCGACACCACCGGCTGCCGCGAGGAGTTCCTGCGCCGCCGCCTCGACGACGACACCGCCTCCCCCTGCGGGCGCTGTGACAACTGCACCGGCGTCCACCGCTCGCCCGAGGTGGACGAGCGGGCCGTACGATCGGCCGCCGACCGGCTCCAGCGGCCCGGGGTGGACATCGAGGCCCGCAGGCAGTGGCCGACCGGGCTGGCCGACCTCAAGGGCCGGATCAAGCCGGAGCTGGGCGCCGAGCCGGGGAGGGTGCTGGGCAGGCTCACCGACATCGGCTGGGGCAACCGCCTGCGCGGCCTCCTCGCCGACGGCGCCCCCGACGAGCCGGTCCCCGACGACGTCTTCGCCGCCGTGATCAAGGTGCTGTCGTCCTGGGAGTGGGCCCAGCGCCCGGTCGGCGTCGTCGCGGTGCCCTCGGGAAGCCGCCCGCTGCTCGTCCGCGGCCTGGCCGAGCGGCTCGCCCAGGTGGGGCGCCTGTCCTACCTGGGAGACCTCGGCTACCGGTCGGGCTCGCCCGGACGGCAGTTCAACAGCGCGCAGCGCGTCCAGGCGATCCGGGGCACCCTCGCCATGCCCGCCGCCCTGGGCGCGGCCGTCGCCGGGGCCGGGGGGCCGGTCCTGCTCGTCGACGACCTGGTCGACACCGGCTGGACGATGACGCTGGGAGCCGCGATGCTCCGGCACGCCGGGGCCCCCGCCGTGCTGCCCCTCGCCCTCGCGGTCACCAGCTAGGCAGGGAGGGCGCGGGCTTTCAGGAGACTCCGAGACCGACGTAGTCGTAGTCGGAGAAGGCGTGGCTGACGTGCACGTTGGTCAGGCGCGCGCCGCGGAGCAGGACGCGGGTGTCCCACTGCACGGGCAGCACGAGGGCCTGCTCCATGACCGTGCGGTCGACCCGCGCCCACAGCTCCTCGCGCCGGGCGGGGTCGAGCTCGGCGTCGGCCTGGTCGATGAGGTGGTCGGCCTCGGGCAGGCGCACGCTCACGTTGGAGGACAGGCCGTCCTCCAGGATCTTCCGGCTGTCCGCCAGGTAGGGCAGGTAGCTGGCGCCCTCCGGCCAGTCGGCGGTCCAGGCCCGGATGGACATGCCGATCTTCTCCTTCCTCAGGTAGGAGGGGCTGCCGCCGCGATGGGTCGCGTCCTCCGCCCGGGACAGGCCCTTGAGCGTGAGCCGGATCCCGACGCGGCCCAGGGCCGTCCTCAGGGCCTCGGCGGCCCTCCGCTCCCTGGGCTGCTCGGCCCGGAAGGTGATCGTGGCCGAGAAGCCGCCGGGGCGCCCGCACGCGGCCAGCTGCCCGCGAGCCCCGGCCACGTCGCCCCGGCCGGTCTGGTACAGGTTCAGCGGGCGGTGCCCGGAGATGGTCGGCGGGAGCAGCCCGGTGGCGATCGTGCCCGCCCGCAGGCCACGGCCGTAGGCGTCGCGCAGGGCCTCCCGGTCCGCCGCGGCGAACACGGCCCTGCGGCAGGCCACGTTGTCGAAGGGCAGGACCTGCGGGTTGATCGCGACGTACCGCAGCCAGCCGATCGTGGGCGCGTCGGCCCGCGCCCTGAGCGCGGGATCGGCCGCGATCCGCTCGGGCAGGTCGTCGCTCGCGCCCGAGTCGAGGTCCAGGTCGAGGTCGCCGGAGAGGAGCCCTCTGTCGACGGTGTCCTGGTCCATGCCGAAGGTGATCTGGTAGCGGTCGGGGAGCGCCCGGCGGTTCGGGTCGGTCGCCGGGGACCAGTGGGGATTGCGGACCAGGACGAGCCGCCTGCCGCTCTCCGCGCTCTCGAACATGTAGGGCCCCGAGGAGAGCACGTGCCTCTCGTACGCCGCGCCGGTGTCCTTCGTCTCGGGGACCGGCATGGTCTGGGGGACCTGGGCGACGTGGTCGAAGGCCCCGTGGGGTTTTCTGAGGTGGAACACGACGGTCCGGTCGTCCGGGGCGCGGATCGCCGCGTCGGTGTTCGCCTTCGGTGACGCGAAGTAGCCCCGGTAGCCCGAGGGCAGGTTCAGCAGCTCCTCGAAGTGGTACGGGCCCCGGGTGAGGGTGTCCTTGCCGATCGCGCGGAGCACGGCGTGTTTGACGTCCGCGGCGACGATCGGCGTGCCGTCCTCGTATTTCAGGCCCTCCCTGAGCCGGTACGTCCACGTCCTGCCGCCGTCACTGGGTACGCCGGGCCCCTCGGCCAGGTCGCCCACGGGTTCCCTGCCCGCGGCGCCGGGAACGGGCCGGTACATCGTCAGCGAGCGGCCGTAGAGCCGCGCGACGTTCCACATCGACGGGTAGTAGGTGTTGGCGGGGTCGAAGGAGTCGGCGGCGAATCCGGCGCCGAACCTCATCGTCCCGCCCCTGCGCGCCGACGGGTTCACGACCGAGGCCGAGGCCGCGTCGAAGCCGGTCGGCGCGGGCCTCGGCGTCGCCCGTGTGACGACGCCGGGCTCGCCGGACGGCAGGACCAGCCAGGTGGCGACGCCCAGCGCGCAGGCGGTCGCCAGGGCCGAGGCGAAGGTGAGGACCCGGCGGCGCCCCGCCGTACCGGTGAGCCGGGAGAACCGGCCGGGTAGCGGCGAGGAGAGCCCGGTGGAGGGCGTCGCGAAAGACGGCGCCGAGGATGGGAGGGAGGACCGTGCCGGGACCGCTGCGGGTGACGGCGCCGGGGACCGGGGCGGGGCCGGTGCGCGGGGTGGCACGGGGGGCGCGGGCGATGCGGGGAGAGGGAGCGTTCCGGCGGCCGGGGCGGGGCCGCCGTCCGCGTTCAGCAGCATGTCGAGCACGTCGTCCGAGCCGGGACGCGACCGGGGATCCTTGGTGAGGGCCGCGGCCAGCAGCGGACGCAGCGACTCCGGCACACCGGACAGGTCCGGCTCCGTGACGAGGATCCTGCGCATCACCACGGGCAGGTTGCCCAGCCCGAACGGCGGCTGCCCGGTCGCCGCGAACACCATGGTCCCGGCCCAGGCGAACACGTCGCCCGCCGGACCGACCTCCTGCTCGTGGAACTGCTCGGGCGCCATGTAGGCGGGCGTGCCGACCAGGTCCGTGGTCAGGCTGTACGCGGCGTCCAGCGCCCTCGCGATGCCGAAGTCGATGACGCGGGGCCCGTCGGGGCCGAGCAGGACGTTGCTGGGCTTGAGGTCGCGGTGCACGATCCCGGCGCGGTGGATCGCGGCCAGCGCGGTCGCGGTGGCGACGGCCAGCCTGACCAGCGCGTACCTCTCGCGCGGGCCCTCCCTGGACACCACCTGCTGCAGCGACTCGCCGTCGACGTACTCGCTCAGGATGTACGGCCGGTCGCCGGTGGCGTCGGCCTCCAGTACCCGGGCGGTGCAGAACGGGGCGACCCGCCGGGCGGCGTCGGCCTCCCGCTGGAAGCGCCGCTTGGCCTGCGCGTCGTCCGAGAGCCTGGCGTGCAGCACCTTGAGCGCGACGCGTTCCCCCGAGGGGGTGCGCGCCAGGTAGACCACGCCCTGGCCGCCCTCGCCGAGGAATCCGACCAGCAGGTGCGGGCCGATCCGTTCCGGGTCACCCGGCCGCAGGGGGCGGGGCTCCGGCATGCGTCACTCCAGGGGGTCGCCGCGAACGTGGTCCGGCCACAGTATTGGATCTCCGGGAGGTCCTGGGACGGGGGCCGGATCAGAGGCGGGGACGGGCGCCCAGGTGCGAGATGGCCCGGGAGGCCAGGTGACAGCCGGAGGCGAGGGCCTCGGCCGGGGGCTTGCCGCCCAGCCAGGCGGGCAGGAAGCCCGCGGTGAAGGCGTCACCGGCACCGGTGCCGTCGACCACGCGCTCCACGGTCTCGGCGGGGACCCTGATCGGGTCGGGGCGGTTGTTGGCGTACCAGAGCGCGCCCTCGTCGCGGAGCTTCACGACGACCTGCGGGAACCAGGCGGTGAGGACCTTGGCGGCGGCGGCGGGGTCGTCGCGGCCGGTCAGGACCTTCGCCTGGTCGGCGTTGGCGAACAGCAGCTTGGCGCTCTGCGTCCACTCCAGGAAGGGCTCGGCGCCGGTGCGCTCCAGGGGGGCGGAGGAGGAGCAGTCGACCGAGACGGACATCCCCGAGCGGCGGGCCATCTCCAGGGCGGCCATGCCCGCGTCGCGGGAACCCTCGTTGATGAGGGTGTAGCCGGACAGGTGCAGGTGCCCGCCCTGGGAGAACAGGTCGCGGGGCAGGTCCTCGGGGGACAGGGCCGCGTTCGCGCCGGGGTCGGACAGCATGGTGCGCTCGCCCTTGTGGGTGACGAGCACCACGCAGGTGCCGGTCGGGCGCTCGGGATCCATGACGAGGCGGGCGTCGACGCCGTACCCCATCAGCTCCATGTCGCGGTTACGGCCCGTGATGTCGGCGCCGCGCCGCCCGATGAAGGCGACCTCGGTGCCCTCGACGGCGAGCCAGGAGGCGATGTTGGCACCCGAACCACCGCCGTGCATGGTGACGATCGCCGGTGTGTCGCTGGCGCGGGCCAGCGGGTAGCGAGCCCGGGCGACCGCGTCGGTCATGAGATCGCCCACCACGACCACCCGCGTCATGATGTCACCACCTTGCTGCCTTCGATGCCGACGTGCCTCTAGACATGCTTCAAGCCATACCTCTGGTCGTGCCTCTAACCGCGAAAAACTTAACAGCTTCCGGCCAGCGTATGGGGTCTTGACCGGACACCGGACCATAGTCGATGCACAAGCGTTGCGTGAATTCGTCCAGGTGGTCTGTCATGTGAGATTCGCGTCTACTCTCGGGACTGTGGAGGCTGCTCAGTATCCCGCTCACTGGGAGGCGGACGTCGTCCTGTCGGACGGTGGCACCGCCCATGTACGCCCGATTCGGCCCGCCGACGCCGACCGGTTGCGTTCCTTCTACGGCCGGTTGTCCGACGAGTCGATCTACTTCCGCTTCTTCGGTCCCCGGCCGAGGCTGTCGGAGCGGGAGATCACCTGGTTCACCAACGTCGACTACGAGAGCCGCGTGGCGCTGATCGCCACGATCGGCACCGAGATGGTGGCGGTCATCCGCTACGACCGGATCGACCCGGGTGAGGCCGAGGTCGCCTTCCTCGTCGAGGACGCCCACCAGGGCAGGGGGGTCGCCTCCGTGCTCCTCGAACACCTGGCCGCCACCGCCAGGGAGAAGGGCATCGCCCGCTTCGTCGCCGACGTGCTGCCCGCCAACCAGAAGATGATGGGGGTGCTCAAGCAGGTCGGCTACACCGCGCAGAGCCGCTTCGCCGACGGCGTGGTCAGGATGACCCTCGACCTCACCCCGACCGAGACCGCCCAGGAGGTGACCGCCTCCCGCGAGCACCGCGCCGAGTCCCGCTCCATCGAGCGGCTGCTCTCGCCGGGCTCGGTGGCGGTCGTGGGCGCGGGCCGCGAGCCGGGTGGCGTCGGCCAGACCGTGCTGCGCAACCTGCTCGGCGCCGACTTCACCGGCCCGGTCTACCCCGTGCACCGCGAGGCGCGGGCCGTCGCGGGGGTGCGCGCCTACCCGAGCGTGACGGCCATCGACGGCGAGGTGGACCTCGCCGTGCTCGCCGTACCCGCCGACGGGGTGATCGACGTGGTCAAGGAGTGCGCGGAGAAGGGGGTACGCGGGCTGATCGTGGTCTCCTCGGGGTTCGGCGAGACCGGCGCCGAGGGCCGGGCCAGGCAGGACGAGCTGGCCCGCATCGCCCGCGCGTACGGCCTGCGGGTCGTCGGCCCCAACTGCCTCGGCGTCGCCAACACCGACCCCTCGGTCCGGCTGAACGCCACGCTCGCCGCCACCCTCCCCGGGCGCGGCCGGGTCGGCTTCTTCAGCCAGTCGGGCGCCCTGGGCACCGCGCTGCTGCAGCGGGTGGCCCAGCGCGGCATGGGCATCTCCTCGTTCGTCTCGGCGGGCAACCGCGCCGACGTGTCGGGCAACGACCTGCTCCAGTACTGGGAGGAGGACCCGCGGACCGACGTGATCCTGCTCTACCTGGAGTCGCTGGGAAACCCCCGCAAGTTCGCCCGTCTCGCGCGGCGCATCTCGCGCCGCAAGCCGATCGTGGTCGTCAAGAGCGGCGGCACCACCCAGGACGTGCCCACCGGCCACGCCGCGCCGGTGCTCGGCCTGCCCGACACCGCGCTCAGCGCGCTGTTCGAGCAGGCCGGGGTGATCAGGGTCGACGACCTGATCCAGCAGTTCGACGTGGCGCAGCTGCTGGCCTACCAGCCGCTGCCCGCCGGGCCCAGGGTGGGACTGGTCGGCAACTCCGACGCGATGGCGCTCCTCGCGGCCGACGCCTGCGTGCGGGTGGGCCTGGAGCCCCGGCCGCCGGTCAACCTCGGCGCGCGGGCCTGCGCGGCGGAGTTCGGCGCGGCGCTGGCCTCGGTGATCCCGGACGTGGACGCCGTGGTCGCGATCTACATGCCGCCCATCCCCGGCAACGGGGCGGAGGTCGCCGCCGAGCTGCTGCGCGCCTCCCGCGACTGCGGCAAGCCGGTGCTGGCCACCTTCGAGGGCAAGATCGGCATGCTCGACGAGCTGCGGGTTGGCACCGTGCCCGGCCGGGGCTCCATCCCCTCGTACGCGGCACCGGAGGAGGCGGTCCGCGCGCTCGCCCACGTCGTGCGGCACGCGCGCTGGCTGGAGCGGCCCGCGGGAATGCACGAGGAGATCGAGGGCATCGACGCCGGGGCCGCGCGGGACCTCGTGCTCGCGACGCTCGCGGACGCCCCGGCCGAGATCGACGCCTCGGAACTGCTCGCCTGCTACGGGGTGGAGGTCTGGCCGTCGCGGACGGTGGGGTCACCGGACGAGGCCGCCGAGGCGGCGTCCAGGCTCGGCTGGCCGGTCGTGCTGAAGGCCGCGGGCCCCGAGGCGGCCAAGCGCGCCGGGACCGTACGTCTCGGGCTGTCGGGTCCCGACGGGGTGCGCGACGCCTACGCCGACCTGACGCGCCAGCTCGAACCTGAGGCCGTGCTCGCGGTGCAGCGCATGGCGCCGCAGCCCGCGGTGCCGACCGTGGCCGGGGTGATGGACGACCCGGCCTTCGGCGCGGTGGTCTCCTTCGGGCTCGGCGAGATCACCGCGCGGCTGCTGCGCGACGAGGCGTACCGCCTCGCCCCGCTGACCAGGGAGGACGCCGCGGCGCTGGTGAGGTCGCCGCGCGCCGCGCCCCTTCTCCTCGGTGAGTACGGTTACCCGCCGGTCGCCGTCGAGGCGCTGGAGGACCTGCTGATCCGGCTCGGGCGGCTGGCCGACGATCTCCCCGAGGTGGCGCGGCTCACCCTCGACCCGGTGCTGGTGGGGGAGTCCGGGGTGATCGTGCTGGGCGCCCGCGCCGTACTCCGCAGCCACGAGGGCCCGCGCCCCGACGGCGGTCCCCGGCGCCTCGGCTAGCCGTACTCAGTCTTACTCGGCCCTGTTCAGCCCGGCCGACGGGTCGCGGGGACGATCTGGACCGTGCTGGCGACGGTGGCGGGCGCGGGACCGGTCTCCATCGCGGTCCGGCCGGTCTCCGAGCCGGGGTCGACCGTGTCCACGCCCTCCTGGACGGCGTGGACGGCCCTGCCGGACGCGGTCAGCGTCCCCGAGGCGTCCCGCGACACGGCCACGGTGACCGTGATCCGGGGGAGCTGGAATCCGGGGGCGGCCAGGTCACGCGTGTCGCAGTCGACGATCCCCGCCGCGATCCGGCACCTCCAGCCCGTGCCCGAGGCACGCACCGGGGTCAGGCCCGAGGGGAAGTGGTAGGCGACCTCGGTCGGAGAGATGATCCCGGCGGAGCCGGGGCTCGCGGTGACGTCGATCGAGAACGTGCCGGTGCCGCCCGCCTCGAACGGGCCGTCGTGAACCGTGGTGAGGATCAGGTCACCGGGAAAGGCCGCCCCCGAGATGGGCGGGCCCGCGGTGGTCGCCGCCGCGGTCGTCATGGCGGCCGTCACGATGGTCACCGGGACGGCCGCCGCGAGGCGCGAGAGACCAGTCCGCCAGGACGGCCGGGCACGTCCCCGCGAGTCCGGCCGCGCCCGGACGGGCCGTCCCGCCGAATCCTGACCTTCGCCGCCCATATTCCCTCGCCCCCGATTCCGGTAGGGATTCACCGTTTCCGATTCGGAAGCGATGAAAAGCATTCCGATATAGGTGAAACAAGGCGGGAAATGCGGAGAATCGCCCGTCACCGCTGCCCGGCACGCCACCCGTCACTGCTCCCGGTAACCCCGAACGGGTCGCGCCAAACCGATCGGAGGGGAAAGTCACGGGCGGGAACGACCACCCGGACCACCCCCGATGAGGTCTTCACGGCCGGAAAAAGGCGATGGCGGACCGCATCACGATTTGCACCGCGGGCCGAAGCTCACGCGCTCCCGGTGAAAGCGCCGCCCCGGACAGGGCAGGATGGACCCATGAGGGAAACCCGACTCTCGTCCGCCGGCCTGCGCGACGCCATCGACCGCAGTGGCTACTATCCCGACCTGGTCGCCGACGCGGTCGAGTCCGCGCTCGGCAAGGAACAGGTGGGCGCCTACGTCGTGCACCACGAGGCCACCTTCGACCCGGCCATGGAGGTGCGCAGGCACGTCACCGTGCTGGTGCTCTCCCCCACCCGGCTGCTCGTCTGCCACACCGACGAGCACCCCCCGGTGGAGGGTGTGTCGGCGTCCCACGCCTCCACGACCACCGAGGCCGTACGCCTCAGCCGGATCCAGTCGGTCGCGGTCACCCGGGTCGTCCCCGATCCCGCCTCCTACGTGCCGGGGGTCCCGCCCACGGAGGTCACGCTCACCATCGGCTGGGGGGCGATCTCCCACGTCGACCTGGAACCGGCCACCTGCGGTGACGAGAACTGCGAGGCCGACCACGGATACACCGGCGCCATCACGGCCGACGACCTCTCCCTGCGGGTGAGCGAGGCGGCCGACGGGCCGGAGGCCGTCTCCCACGTGCTGGCCTTCGCCAAGGCGCTGTCGGAGGCCACCGCCCGCACCGCCTCGTGAACCCCCTGGTCCCCGCGTACGGGACGGCCTCGCTCGCGGACCTGGCCCCCTCGCTGCTCGCCGCGGCCGGGGCGGGCGGCGACAACCCGCTGGGTCTCGCCCCGGCCGGGCGGATCCTGCTGTTCCTCGTCGACGGCATGGGCGCCGAGCTGCTCCGCGCCCACCCCGGCGTCGCGCCGTTCCTGTCCTCCCTGCCCGGCGGGGTGTCCGGCGGAGTGCTCACCGCGGGCTTCCCCGCCACGACCGTGACCAGCCTGAGCAGCCTCGGCACCGGCGTGCCGCCGGGCGAGCACGGCATGCTCGGCTACAAGCTCGCCGTGCCCGGCGCCGGTTACCTGCTCAACTGCCTGCGCTGGACCGCCCCCGGCCCCCTCGTCGAACCCGGCGAGTGGCAGCCGACCCCGACCGTCTACGAGCGCGCGGCGGCGGCCGGCGTCCCGGTCAGCTACGTCGGCCCGGCCAAGTTCGAGACCACCGGGTTCAACAGGGCCGTCTACCGGGGCGTGCGCTTCGTCGGGGCCGACGAGGTCGACGACCGGATCGCCGGGGTCCGCCACGCGCTGGCCGAGCCCCGGGCCCACGTCTCGGTCTACTACGGCGACCTCGACTCCACCGGCCACGTCACCGGCTGGGGCTCCCCGGCCTGGCTCGGCCAGCTCGCCCTGGTCGACCGGATGGCCGAGCGGCTGGCGGAGACACTCCCGCCGGGCTCGGCGATGTACGTCACCGCCGACCACGGCATGGTCAACGTCACCGACCGCGTCGACGTCGACGTCCTGCCCGCGCTGCGCGAGGGCGTCGCCCTGCTCGGCGGGGAGGCCAGGGCCCGCCACCTCTACACCGTCCCCGGCGCCTCGGCGGCCGTCCTCGGCACCTGGCGCGACGTCCTCGCCGGGAGGGCCTGGGTGGTGTCCCGGGAGGAGGCGGTCGAGTCCGGCTGGTTCGGGCCGGGGGTCCGCCGGGAATGGCTGCCCAGGATCGGCGACGTCCTCGCCGTCCCGTACACCGACTGCGCCATCGTCGCCTCGGTCGCCGAGCCGCACGAGGCGGGGTTCCTCGGCTGCCACGGCTCGCTGACCCCCGCCGAGCAGTACGTTCCTCTTCTGGAGGTAAGCACCCGTTGACATCCGCCCCACGGCCGAAGCCGCAGGGTCTCCACGCTGGAGGTATCCGATGAACCCGCTGATCAATCCCGCCGAGCTGGCGGGCCTGGCCGGGGTGAGCGTCCTCGACGTGCGCTGGAAGCTCCCCGTCGCGCCCGCGGGGCCGGCCGGGATCGACTCCTACCGCGAGGGGCACATCCCCGGCGCGGTCTTCTGCGACCTGGAGACCGACCTGACGACCCACGCGGAGGATCCCGGAGGGCAGGGGGGCCGCCACCCGCTGCCCTCCGCCGGGGCGTTCCAGGAGGCGATGCGCCGCCTCGGCGTGTCCGGATCCCGGACCGTCGTCGTCTACGACGGGGCCGACTCCACCTCGGCCGCCGCCCGCGCCTGGTGGCTCCTTCGCTACTTCGGCCACCCCGACGTACGGGTCCTCGACGGCGGCCTGCGCGCCTGGGCCTCCGAGGGCCTGCCGGTCTCCACCGAGGAGAGCCACCCCGAGCCCGGTGACTTCGAGGCGCGGCCGGGCGGGATGCCGCTGCTCGACGCCGCGCGGGCCGGTGAGCTCGCCGCCGACGGGGTGCTGCTCGACGCCCGCGCCGCCGAGCGCTACCGGGGCGAGGTCGAGCCGATCGACCCGGTCGCCGGGCACATCCCGGGCGCGGTCAGCGCTCCCACCGGCGAGAACGTCGACCCCTCCGGCCGCTTCCACCTGCCCGACTTCCTGCGCGAACGCTTCAACACCCTGGGGGTCGTCCCCGGCGTGGAGGTCGGCGCCTACTGCGGGTCCGGCGTGACGGCCGCGCACGAGGTGCTGGCCCTGGAGGTGGCCGGTATCCCGGCCGCGCTCTACGTCGGGTCGTGGTCCGACTGGGTGACCGACCCCGCCCGGCCGGTCGCCACGGGCTGACCGCTCAGGCCGGTCAGACCGCTCAGACCGGTCGTCACGGGCCGACCGGCAGGGAGCCTCGGGCGACCGCCTCCTCGCGGCCGGTCGCCACCGGCTGGTCTCCGCAGCCGAAGCAGACGAAGCCCGCCACCCCGGTCTTCCCGCCCGCCACGGCCAGCGCCCGCGCGGGCGGGTCACCGGCGGCCAGCGCCCCGTGGAAAGCGGTCATCAGCGCCAGCGTCTCCTCGTCGCGCACCGGCACCAGGCTGGCCACCACACACCGCGTCCCCAGCGACAGGAACGTGCCCGCCAGCCCCAGGGGCGCCCCGTCCGCGGGGGCGTGCGCCATCCCCGCGTCGCACGCCGACAGCACCACCAACGCGGGCGGGGTGCGCAGCCGCAGCAGGTCGTACGCCATCAGCGGGCCGTCGTCGAGGTCGATGCTCGACAGCAGCGGGCTGCGCGGGGAGAACATCCCGTGCGCGGCCAGGTGGGCCACGTCGGCCCGCTCCAGCGCCGCCATCACCTCCGCCCGCCGCGCCGCCACCCGTTCCGTACCCGGATGGCACTCGCCGACCATGCGGGCCTCGGCCTCCGCGTACCGCAACCCCGGCCCCGCCACCGCCACCGTCGCGCCCCTCCCGTCCCGCACGGGCGGCACCCGCCGCCCGGCCAGCCAGGCGGCGGCACTGGCCGCCACGGTCACCGGCCGGTCGGCGTTCATCGGCAGCAGCGGCCAGGGCAGGGTGTGCAGCGTCCCGGTCGGTACGATCACCAGCGGCCGGTCGCCCAGCCGGTCACGCAGCGGGCCGAAGAGGAGCCGCTCCAGCTCCGCGGCCTCCGCGCCGGGCTCGGGAGCCCTCCCGTCGCGCAGGTTCGTCCTGCGCAGCCCGTACCTGAGGCGGACGGTGGCCTCGGCGACGGCGGGAAACGGGCCGAGGCGGCGCAGCGTCACCCGGTCACGGGTGACCACGACGGCGACCAGCTCGCCCTCGTGGCGGACGAACTCCACCAGGGCCGACTCCCCGAGCGCCGTCCGCAGCGCGGCGAGGCGGGGCGCGAGCGGCCTGCCGCTGCCCCCGGTGACCGCCCGCCACCGCTCTGCCCAGGCCAGGACCGCGCGGCCCCGCCCGGTCCGTACGGCCAGGGCCAGCCCGAACCCGGCCAGCGGCTCCCCGGCCCTGGCGGCGTGCGCGCGTACCACCGGGTCCTCCAGCGTCCTCGTCCCGGCGCCCACCTCCGCCAGACCGGCCAGCACCGCGGCGAACGCCCCCCGCCGGTCTCCCGCCAGGGAGCGCAGCAGCGCCGTCGCCTGGAGGGCGACCACCCCGCGGCCCGGACCGGCCAGGAGGGCCAGCTGGTGCTCGGCGGACGGCCGGTCGCCCAGCCCGAGCGAGACCTCGGCGGCGGTGAGCCTGAGCGCCGCGGAGGTGTCCCCGTGCCCGGCGGCGTCGAGGGCGTCGGCACACGAGAGCATCGTCGCGGGCAGCTCCGCCGAGGGCGGGTCCAGCGCGAGCCCGGCCCGCAGGAGGATCTCCTCGGCGACCGGTGCCAGGACCGCCCGCCCCTGCGCGGCCAGCTCGCGGGCGGCGAGTTCCGCGCTCTCCCTGGCGCGGCGCGGATCACCGGTGCGCAGCTCGACCCTGGCGAGCAGGAGGAGGGCCTCGGCCAGCGCCGTCCCGGCGCCCGCCGCCGCCAGCTCGGGGACCGCCATCTCCAGCAGGACCCGCGCCTCGCCGGGCAGGTGCGCGGAGATCAGGACCTCGGCCAGGTCGCAGCGCACCGTCGCCAGCCGCTCCGGGTAGCCGACCAGGATGCCTTCCGCGCGCCGGTAGGCGCTGAACGCGGCGGCCAGGTCGCCGCGCCGCGCGGCCAGGAACGGCAGGTTGCCCTCGGCGAGCGCCAGAACGTGTTCCAGGCCCGCGTCCCTCGCCAGCTCCGCGCACCGGCTCAGGTCGGCCTCCGCCGCCCCGAACTCCCCGAGGAACACCCGGGCGAGCCCGCGGTTCAGCATCGCCCCGGCCAGGAACCTGGCGTCGCCGCCGAGGACGGGCACGGCCCGGTCGCAGTGGTCGACGGCCTCGCGGTAGCGGCCGAGCCGCGCCAGGGCCACGGCCCGGTGCACGCCGAGCTTGCCCACCTCCGCCGGGGTCAGGCCGGGCTCGGCGTCCGCGGCGACGGCGAGCGCCTGCTCGGGGTGCCCCAGCTCCGTGCGGACGTGCACCAGCGACAGCCGCGCCTGGGCCGCCCGGTGCGGCAGCCCCGCCGAGAGCGCGATCCGCACCGCCCGGCGCAGCCGTTCCTCGGCGAACGGCAGGTCGCCCAGCTCGCGTGCCGCCACCGCCAGCGCCCGCTGCGCCACCGCCTCGGCCTCGCAGTGCCCGCACCCCGCGACCCGGCCCGCCGCCGCACCGCCGTCAGGACCGTCCTCCGGAGCCTTGTCCAGGGCGTTGTCCGGGGCACTCGGGCCGGGCGCCTCCGGGCAGGACGCGGGAAGCTCCGGGCAGGACGCGGGAAGCTCCGGGCAGGACGCGGGAAGCTCCGGGCAGGACGCGGGGAGCGAGGCCAGCACGGCGCGGGCGAGAGCGAGGGCGCGGGCCGGATCGCTGCCCGAGAGGTCGACCGCGTGCTCGGCGGCGGTGAGCGCCTCGTCGAGGGTCACCTACGGGCGGATACGGGTCCAGCTGGTGGCCACGGGGGAGCCCCCGGGCCGGTGGCACACCACGCTGAACCAGCCCGGCGGCAGGCCGGTGACGGCGAACTGGCCCGTCGGGGACAGCGCGCGTGACTCGGTGAGGTGCAGGGTACGGATCTCGACCAGCGTGCCCGCCTCGGGGCAGGGGGAGACCTGGCCCGCCAGGTCGACCAGGCCGTCCAGGGAGGTGACCTCCAGCTCCACCGTGAGCTCGGCGGCGGTGAACCTCAGCAGCCGGGGCTCCTCGGCGGACCGGACCCCCTGCGGCACCGGTGTGACCACGGGGCGGGCCGTGGTGGCGTCGGGCAGCCGCAGGCCGAAGGCCGCGCGGGCGGCGGCCGTCACCCGCGCGGGCACCGGGTCGCTCCCCGAGGCCAGGCGCAGCGCGGCTATCAGGGACTCGTCGTCGATCGCGGTCGGGTGTCGTGTCACGGTGTCGCCTCCCGGGCGGTGAGCATGGTGCGGAGCCGGTTCAGGCAGCGGCCCCGGGTGGGGCCGTAGCTACCGCTGGGCATGCCCAGGCGCCCGGCCAGCTGGTGGACGCCCGCGTCGGGGGCCGTGGCCATCAGCCGGAACAGCGATCGGCACGGCTCGTGCATCTCGTCGACGGCCTGCCACAGGCGGCGGCCCTCGTCGGCGTTCAGCACGGCCAGCGCGGGATCGGCGTGGGCGTGCCCGGCACCGGCCGGGGCGAGCCGCGCGTGCCCGGCGTTCGCGTGCTCGCCGGGGTCGGCGACCAGCCGCTCGCCCCGGTGCCGCCGGCTCAGGAGGGAAGCCTCGCGCTTGGCCGTGGTGAACAGCCAGGGACCGATCCTGTCGGGGTCGCGGATGGTGTGCAGGCTCTCCAGCAGCCGCAGCCAGGTGCCCTGCACCGCGTCGGCGGCGTCCGCCGGGCTCAGGTCGTAGGCGCGCACGGCCGACCACAGCAGCCCCGCGAAACGGGTGACCAGCGCGTCCCAGGCCGCCTGGTCGTCCACCGGGACGGCGTCGATCGTGTGCTGGTCGCTCACCGGCACCTCCGGGACCGCGGGGAACACTTTTCGTGTTCGTGTGATGACGTTGGGTGAGACTTTAGCCGGGCGTGGGCACGACGACTCCCAAATCGGGGATCCGCCTGGCTTCCGCCGGGCCGAGGACGTGCCTCACGGCCTCCTCGGGGGACCGGCCCGCGCACGCGGCGGCGATCGCCCCGCTCACCAGGGCGGTGGCGAAGGAGGTCCCGCTCCAGCGGGCGTAGCCGTTGAACGCCCCGTGTTCGAGGAAGGTGCTGGACAGCCACTCGCCGCGGGCGCACGCGTCCACCCACGGGCCGTACGCCGAGAACGGGGCCCGCGCCTCGCCGCTCGCGTCCAGCGCTCCGACGGCGATCACCCCGGGGGAGGCGGCGGGCCAGAAGGGGCGGTCGGAGGCGGTGTTGCCCGCGCAGGCCACCGTGACCGTACCGGCCAGCCCCGCCAGGGCGGTCTCCAGGAGCGGGGAGGGGTGGTCGTCGAAGGTGTGCCCGCCGAAGGACAGGTTGAGCACCCGGGGCGGGTCGG
Organism: Streptosporangium sp. H13245; assembly: GCF_055690525.1. Taxonomy (NCBI): domain Bacteria; kingdom Bacillati; phylum Actinomycetota; class Actinomycetes; order Streptosporangiales; family Streptosporangiaceae; genus Streptosporangium; species Streptosporangium sp. H13245. The sequence goes on from NZ_JBSZKT010000019.1 coordinate 76,175, forward strand.
CCCGCAGCCGCTCCAGGAGGTGGAGCAGCCCGGCCTCGTCCCCGACGCCGTGGCCGTCCAGCGCCCGGATCGGCCGCAGCCGCGCCAGCGGGGCCGACCGCAGGACCAGCCCGGCGACGAACGTGCCGTGCCCCGCCTGGAGGTCCAGCTCGCCGTCGCCGTCGGAGTCGGGCACCTCGTCGGCCTCCCGGCCCCGCTCCAGGAACCACGGGCTCTCCTGCCACCACGGGTGCTCCGCCAGGCCGGTGTCGGCCAGCGCCACCGTCACGGCGCCCGCCGCGCGCCCGGCCGGAGCGGGCTCGGGCGCCGGGAGGGCGGCGCTGGGGAAGGGCCGGGAGGCCGGGCCCCCGAAGTAGAGCGGCTGGCCCGTCAGGACGTGGTTGGGGGAGGCGCGCACGCCCCGCGCCCGTACCGACGCCACCAGGTCGCAGACGTCCACGCCCGGTGAGAGCCGCACCCGGTAGACGCCCCCGGTCTCGGTGACGGCGTCGGCCCAGCGGGCGGTGGCCGCGAGACCCGAGGCGTCGGTCAGCATCTGACCTTTTCTGATCAGGGCGGGCGAGCCGGGGATGGGTTCGACCCGTTCGATACCGGTATTCATCTGGTCCTCCGGGGGCGATCACCAGTTCGTGGGGTTTTCTTCATTCCCGAGGATGCCCTGGCCAAGTACCCGCGGCGCAACATCTCGGTATGACCCCCCTCTGGTGCGCCGTCACAACCGACGGTAGTCTCTCCTTCAGTCACTTGTGATCATCCTGGTACGAGGCCGTTGGGGAAGGCGCACCTCGTACGAAACGGGAGGTCCGGTGTCTGCTCGTGGCGTGCTTTACGTCCACTCGGCTCAGCCTGCGCTGTGCCCTCATATTGAATGGGCGGTCGCAGGTGTCCTTGGCGTGCCCGTAGACCTGACCTGGACTCCGCAGCCCGCCGCGCCCGGTCACGTGCGCGCGCAGGCCGAGTGGGAGGCCCGTGTCGGTACCGCGGCGGCCATCACCTCGTCGCTGATGGGCTGGCAGCGGATCCGCTTCGAGATCACCGAGGACGCCTCGCCGGGTGCCGACGGGACCCGGCACGCCTACACCCCCTCCCTCGGCGCCTTCACGGCCGTGGTCGGGGCCAACGGCGACATCCTGATCCCGGAGGACCGGCTGCGCTCCGCCATGCTGATGGCCCGCCAGGGCCGCGTGGTGCTGGAGGAGGAGCTCGACCGCCTGCTGGGCAAGCAGTGGGACGCCGAGCTCGAGTCGTTCCGCTACGCGGGCGAGGGCGCTCCGGTCCGCTGGCTGCACGCCGCCGTCTGATCGGGTACGCCCCGGGAGGCTCGCCCTCTCGTGCCGGACGGCCGCCCCGGTCACGGTTTTGGAACGTGCCCGGCGGCCGTCCCGCCCGGGACGAGGCCCCGAGGCGGTGCCTTCGCGCCCCCTCGCGCCCTTTGTGGCTCTCGTACGGAGGTTCCCGAGAGGTCCGGTCCCGTTCCGCTCCGGGGGACGGTGGCACCCCGCGGAGGGTTTCCCGGCGCGGGGAAGGGCGGCGGGAAAACGGGAGAGCCCCCGCCGGCGGGACCGGTGGGGGCTCGTCGAACGCCCGTCGGAGGGGACAGGGTGTCAGAGGACTCGGAGGACTCAGAGGGGGATGTTGCCGTGGGCGCCCCTGGCGGGGGTCGCCTGAGCCAGCACCCTGGCGATGGCCCCCCGGGTCTCCCCGGGCTTGACGACCTCGTCGATCACGCCGAGCTCGATGGCCCGGTCGAGGCCCCCGGCGAGGATCTCGTGCTCCTCGGCGAGCCTGGTCTCCAGGGCGGCGCGCTCCTCCTCGGGGGCGGCGGCGAGCTCGCGGCGCTTGAGGATGCGGACCGCGGCGACCGCGCCCATGACCGCGATCTGCGTCGTCGGCCAGCCGAACACCCTGGTCGCGCCCAGCGAGCGGGAGTTCATCGCGATGTAGGCGCCGCCGTACGCCTTCCTGGTCACCAGGGTGATCCGCGGCACGGAGGCCTCGGCGAAGGCGTGCAGGAGCTTGGCGCCGCGGCGGACCACGCCGTCGTGCTCCTGCCCGACGCCCGGCAGGTAGCCGGGTACGTCCACCAGGACGACCAGCGGCACCCCGAAGGCATCGCACATCCGGACGAACCGTGCGGCCTTCTCCGCCGAGGCGGAGTCGAGGCAGCCGCCCAGGCGCATCGGGTTGTTGGCCACCACGCCCACGGTCCGGCCTCCGAGGCGGCCCAGGGTGGTGACGATGTTGGGCGCCCACTTGGCGTGCAGCTCCACGCCCGGCTCGTCGAGCAGGCCCGTGACGAGCGGCTTCACGTCGTAGGCGCGGCGCACGTTGTCGGGCAGCAGGCCGGAGAAGTCGACCTCCTCGACCTCGGCGCGCACCCGGCCCTGGTGGCCGAGGAGCACCGCCAGGCGGCGGGCCTGCACGTAGGCGTCCGTCTCGGTCTTGGTGACCACGTGGACGACGCCGCTGCGCTTGCTGTGCGGCTCGGGACCGCCCAGCGCGGCCATGTCGATCTGCTCGCCGGTGACGCTGCGGACCACGTCGGGGCCGGTGACGAAGATCCGGCCCTCGTCGGCCAGGATCACGATGTCGGTCAGCGCCGGGCCGTACGCGGCACCGCCCGCCGCGGGGCCGACGACCACGGACAGCTGCGGGACCACGCCGGAGGCGCGGGTCATCGCGGCGAAGACGCGGCCGACCGCGTGCAGCGACTCCACGCCCTCGGCGAGGCGGGCGCCGCCGGAGTGCCAGACGCCGATGACGGGAACCCGCTCGCGGACCGCGACGTCGTAGGCGTGCACGATGTGCTCGCACCCCTCGCTGCCCATCGCGCCGCCCTGGACGCGGGCGTCGCTGACGAACGCGACGACCGGCACCCCCTCCACGCGGCCCGTCGCGGCGAGGATGCCGCTGCGGTCGACCGGTGAGATGAGGCGTGCCGAACCCTCGTCGAGCAGAGCGGAGAGACGCGCCTGAGGGTCGCGGGGATCGAGGGGCTCCTGGCCGGAGTCCTCGCTCACCACCCCTTTGTCGAGCACAGTCATCACGAGCTCCCTGTCAGATGCTGGTGAAGGCCACGGCGACGTCGTGCCCGCCGAACCCGAAGGAGTTGTTGATCGCGGCGATCTGACCGTCGGGCAGCGCGCGGGGCTCGTCGCGCACGATGTCGACCTCGACGCCGTCGTCGAGGTCGTCCACGTTGATCGTGCCGGGCGCGCGCCGCTCGTGCAGTGCGAGGACGGTGAAGACGGACTCGATGCCACCGGCACCGCCGAGCAGGTGACCGGTCATCGACTTGGTGCCGCTGACCAGCGGGTGGTCGCCGATGACCTCCTTGATCGCCATCGTCTCGACCACGTCGCCGGCGGGCGTGGAGGTGGCGTGCGCGTTCACGTGCTTGATGTCGGAGCCGGTGAGACCGGCGTCCTCCAGGACGCGGCGCATGGCCAGGATGACCCCGGCGCCGGTCGGCTCGGGCTGCGCGATGTGGTGGGCGTCGGCCGAGTAGCCGACACCGGCGGCCACGGCGTAGATGGTGGCGCCGCGCGCGCGGGCGTGCTCCTCGGACTCCAGGACGAGGATGCCCGCGCCCTCGCCGAGGACGAAGCCGTCGCGGCCCTTGTCCCACGGCCGTGAGGCGCGCTGCGGCTCGTCGTTGCGGGTGGACATGGCGCGCATGGCCGCGAAGGACCCGATGTTCAGCGGGTGGATGGCCGCCTCGGTGCCCCCGGCTACGACCACGTCGGCCCGGCCGGAGCGGATCATCTCGATGGCGTACCCGATCGACTCGGCGCCGGTGGCGCAGGCGCTCACCGTGGCGTGGACGCCGGCGCGGGCGCCGACCTCGATGCCGATCCAGCCCGCCGAGCCGTTCGGCATCAGCATGGGAACGGTGAACGGCGAGAGCCGCTGCCAGCCCTTCTCCTTGAAGGTGTCGTAGGCGGCGAGGATCGTGGTGATGCCCCCGATACCGCTGCCCACGACGACGCCGAGCCGCTCGGGGTCGACCTTGTCGATCGCGGCGTGCGCCCACGCCTCGCGGGCCGCGACCAGTGCGAACTGCTCGGCCCGGTCCAGCCGCCGCGACTCCGGCCGGGGCAGGACCTCGGTCGGGTCCACGGCGGAGAACGCGGCGAACTTCACCGGGACGGAGTCCACCCAGTCGGCGGTGATGGTGCTGACCCCCGACTGACCGGCGAGGAGCGCCGACCAGGTCGAGGCGACGTCTCCACCGAGGGGCGTGGTCGCGCCGAGCCCGGTGACAACGACGCGTACCTGGTCTGTACTCACTGCTGCGCTCCTTGTGAATCGCTGGTCAAACTGGTCTGGGGGAAAAGCCGGGACGTCTCAGTTCTGGATGAAGTTGATGACGTCCTTGACGGTCTTGAGGTGCTTGAGCTGGTCGTCCGGGATCTCGACGCCGAACTCGTCCTGAGCGGCGACGGCGATCTCGACCATGGACAGCGAGTCGATGTCGAGGTCGTCGACGAAGCTCTTCTCCGGGGTGACCTCGGTGGCCGGGATCCCGGTGATCTCGTTGATGATCTTGCCGACGCCGGCGAGGATCTCCTGCTCGGTCAGAGCCATGTCGGGTGTTCTCCTTGGGATATCGGAATCGTGGTTCTTCTGGTTTCCCGCGCGGTGGGGCCGCGCGGAAGCTTTAGGGGATCTCGATGACCTGGCCCGCGTAGGTCAGGCCCGCGCCGAAGCCCAGCAGCAGGGCGAGCCCGCCCGACCGGACCTCGCCGCGCTCGATCATCCGGGACAGGGCCAGCGGGATCGAGGCGGCGGAGGTGTTGCCCGCCAGGACGATGTCCTTGGCGATGACGGCGTTGTCCGCGCCGAGCTTGCGGGCGATCGCCTCGATGATGCGGAGGTTGGCCTGGTGGGGTACGAAGGCCGCGAGGTCGGCCGGGTCCACCCCGGCACGCTCGCAGATCTCCTTGGCGACGGGGTGAAGTGAGGTGGTCGCCCAGCGGAACACGGTCTGACCCTCCTGGTGCAGGAAGGAGTCGCGGTCCCTGATGATGATCGCGTCGTACTTGTCGCCGGCGCTGCCCCACACCACGGGGCCGATGCCCGGGGTGTCGGAGGGGCCCACGACCGCGGCGCCCGCGCCGTCGGCGAAGATCACCGCGGTGGCCCGGTCGGTCCAGTCGATCCACTGGGAGAGCTTCTCGGTGCCGACGACGAGCACGTGGGTCGCCGAGCCCGCGCGGATCGCGTCGTCGGCGACCGCGAGCGCGTAGCAGAAGCCCGAGCAGGCGGTGTTGACGTCGAACGCGCCGGGGGCGTCGATGCCCAGCCGGGTGGCCACCCGGCCGGCGGCGTTGGGGATCTGCGTCTCCAGCGTGCAGGTGGCGACGATCACCAGGTCGATGTCGGAGGCCGCCAGGCCGCTCGCGGCGAGGGCCTTGCCGCCCGCCTGCACGGCCAGGTCGATCTCGGACTCGTTGTCCGGGGCGATCCGGCGCTCCTTGATGCCGACGCGGCTCTGGATCCAGGCGTCGTTGGTCTCCATGGTCGCCGACAGGTCGTCGTTGGTGACCACGTTGGAGGGCTGGTAGTGACCGAAGGCCAGGATCCTCGCGCCGGGGGCGCCCTGTGAGGTCTTCATTCGTCGATCACCGTTCCTCATTCGGCCCGAGGGCGGCTCGCGCGGCCTCCAGGTCGTCGGGGGTCTTCAGGGCGACGGTCGTCACCCCGCGCAGAGCACGCTTGGCCAGGCCGGTGAGCGTGCCGCCGGGGACAAGTTCGATCATCGTGGTGACGCCGCGCTCGGCCATCGTGGCCATGCAGGCGTCCCAGCGCACCGGGTTGGCGACCTGGGTGACCAGGCGCTCCATGAACTCGGCGCCGCTGGTGACCGCCGAGCCGTCGCTGTTGGACAGCAGCGTGACGGCGGGGTCGGCCGGGGTGAGGCCCGCGGTGGCCTCGCGCAGGCGGCTGGCCGCGGAGGCCATGTGGGTGGTGTGGAACGCTCCGGCGACCGACAGGGCGATCACCCGGGCCCGCGCGGGCGGCTCGGCCTTGAAGGCCGCCAGCTGCTCCAGCGTGCCGCCGACCACGATCTGCCCGGCGCCGTTGATGTTGGCGGGGGTGAGCCCCTTGTCGGCGATGGCCGCGAGGACCTCCTCCTCGACGCCGCCGAGGACGGCGGACATGCCGGTCTCGGTGATCGTCGCGGCCTTGGCCATCGCCTGGCCGCGCTCGCGGACGAGGTCGACGGCCTGCTCGGGGGTGATCACCCCGGCCAGCGCGGCGGCGGTGAACTCGCCCACGCTGTGCCCGGCGACGATGTCGGGGGAGGCGCCGAGAACCTCGGCGACGGCCAGCCCGGCGGCTACGAGGAGTGGCTGCGCGACGGCGGTGTCACGGATCTCGTCCGCGTCGGCGGTGGTCCCGTAGGCGATCAGATCGAGGCCGGCCAGCTCCGACCACGCGGTCAGCCGATCGGCCACGCCCGGTAGTTCGAGCCATGGACTGAGAAAGCCTGGAGTCTGGGCACCCTGGCCCGGAGCGACGATGACGAGCACAAAATCCAGCCTGCCCTGTAGAGGTTCAATACATGGATAGAGATCCAGACGAAGTTTGTCCCCACTTCTTTGTAGGGAAGCTACAGCGGGAGTTTCACGAAGGTTAAGTAAAGGGCCCTAAGTTACCGGCGTTTCGGACAGACGTCCGAGAATCAGCCCCACCTGGAGGGTGAAGGCGGACCGCCCCTCGGTCGGCTGGTAGCCGGTCAACTCCGTGATCTTACGCAAACGGTAGCGCACCGTGTTCGGATGGACGAACAGCAGGCGGGCCGTCGCCTCCAGGGACGTGCCCTGCTCCAGGTAGGTCGCGAGGGTGTCGAGGAGCGGCGTGCCGATCAGCGGCAGGTAGACGTTCTCGATCAGCTGCGCCCTGGCGTCGCCGTCGCCGTCGATGGCCCGTTCGGCCAGCAGGTCCTCGGCGTGGACCGGCCTGGGCGCGTCCGGCCACCCCGCGGCGGCCCGCAGCCCGGCCATCGCCGCCCGCGCCGAGCTGGCGGCCGAGTGCAGGTCGGCCACCTCGGGCCCGATCACGATCGGACCGGCGCCGAAGCGCGGCACCACGTGCCTGGCCGCCGCGGCGACGCTGTCGGCGCCGCCCACGATCACGATCAGCCGGTCGCCCTGCACCCCGGCCAGCATGTCCAGGCCCGACCTGCGGCCCCGGTCGCGCAGCGCGTCGATGACCGCCTGCGGGTCGTCGTCCGGGGTCTGCCCGGCCAGCACCACGACGGGGGCGGAGGTCCAGCCGAGCGCGGCGGCCCACGAGTGCAGGCCGTCGTCGACCTCACCCCTGACCAGGGCGTCCACGATCAGTGCCTCCAGCCGCGCGTCCCAGGCCCCGCGGGCCTCGGCCTCCCGCGCGTACACCTGCGCGGCGGCGAACGCGACGTCGCGGGTGTAGCGGAGCATCGCCTGCTGGAGCTGGTCCTCCCCGCCGGGCGCCGCCAGCTCCCCGGTCTGCGCCTCGACCACCTCGACCACGATCCGCACGATGTCGACGGTCTGCTGCAGCGAGATGGACCGCTTCAGCTCCCTGGGCGCGGTGCCGAAGAACTCGATGCTGGGTGTCGGGCGGCCCTCGCCGGCATGCTGGAACCACTCCACGAACGCGGCGATCCCGGCCTGGGCGACCAGCCCGACCCAGGACCTGTCCTCGGCCGACAGGGCGCGGAACCACATCAGCCGGTCGTCCATCCGGGACATGGCGGCGGTGCCCAGCGTGCCCATGGCCCGCTCCAGCCGGCGCGTGGTGTCCTCCCGGACCCGGTCGGAGTCGGGATCCCTCCCGTCCTTCCCGGTCACGACGTCGGTGTTCCTGAACGCTCGCTCGCTCCGTTCCCTCACGCCACTAAGAGTGCCAGGTCGCGCGAGATGCGCCAGCCGCGGTTCCGGACAGCGCGCGCCTCCCGATCTTGTACGTCCCGCACGACCGGGTCCCGCGCGTCCGCCGCGACCCGCCCCGCGCGTTCACCGGGCGGGGCCGGCGCGCGGGCTCAGACGACCGCGACGGCGGTGATCAGACCGATGGCCAGGTGGGTGACCGCCAGCAGCCGGGCGCCCGGCTGGAGCTCCGCCTCCGTGACCAGCTCGCGCACCGAGATGCCCGCCACCTTGTCGAACGCGAGCATCGCCACGGTCTGCACGGCGATGCCGACCAGGCCGAAGACCAGCGTCGCGAGCAGGCCCTCGTGCAGGGCGCCGCCCGAGGACCAGATGGAGGCCGCCACGATCAGCCCGACGGCCGCCAGCCCCGAGCCGGTGAGCAGGGTGGCGTTGGGGTTGCGCTCCTCCTTGATGAGCTTGCTGAGCTTGCCCGGGGTGACCAGGTCGATCACGTAGAAGCCGATGATCAGCAGGATCACGCCGAGGGCGGCGTACGAGGCGATCGCGAGCGCGCCGCGCCCGAGGGTCTCGGCGAGCGAGAGCGTCGCCTCGGGCAGCGCGGGCGGCGTGACCGGCAGGGGGGTGGGACTCATGTGTTGTTTCTCTTTCCGGGACTCAGAGTTCGATGCGGTGCGGGACGAATGACGACGTGTCGTCGGTGATGAACCCCGAGGTCTCGCGGATGCCGACACCCGCCGCCTCGTCGTGGACGACCCAGGCGCCGAGCACGGGACGCCAGCCCTCGAAGAGGGGCAGCGCCTGGAACTCCTGGTAGACGTATCCCTCGGCGCCGTAGCCGCCGAGGGTCTCGACGTGCTCGCCGGGGCCGACGATCCGCATGTTGGCACCCTCGCGGCCGAGCAGCGGCTTGACGATGTACGAGGACATGTCGCGGGGGCCGTCGAGATAGGCGGGCAGCAGGTTGGGGTGCCCCGGATACAGCTCCCAGAGCACCGCGAGCAGCGCCTTGTTGGACAGCAGCATCTTCCACAGCGGCTCGATCCAGGTCGTCGAGACCTGCTGGCGCACCGCCCGCGCCCCGAACGGGTCGGCGACGGCCCACTCCCACGGGTACAGCTTGCAGAGCGAGCGGATCACCCTGCGCTCCATGTCGACGAAGCGGAGGTTGAGGTCGTCCCAGCCGATGTCCTCCATGGCCACCGCGACGGTCTTCAGCCCGGCCTGGTCGGCGGTCTCCTGGAGGTAGGCGAGGGTCATCACCTCCTCGCCGGACTCGTCCATGTTGGTCCAGGCGAAGTGCGTGGGCCCGGTGGGCAGGCCGGTCGAGATCTGCTGCCACCTGGCGATCAGCCGCTCGTGGATGGAGTTCCACTGGTCGTCGTCGGGGTAGCGGTCGCGCAGCCAGAACCACTGCACCACCGAGCTCTCCAGGAGGCTGGTGGGGGTGTCGGCGTTGTACTCCAGCATCTTGGCGGGGCCGGTCCCGTCGTAGCGCAGGTCGAACCGGCCGAACAGGTGCGGGTCGTTCCGCTCCCAGGAGGCGGCGATCTCCGGTGCCACCCACGGCGGGATCGCGAAGTCGGCGTAGCGGTTCTTGGTGACGACGTGCTCCACGGCGTGCAGGCACATCCGGTGCAGTTCCTCGACCTGGTTCTCCAGGTCGAGGACCTCGTCCATGGAGAAGACGTACTGGACGGTCTCGTCCCAGTACGGGCGGTCGAGGCCCTGGGGGTGGGCCGAGCGGTGGTAGGCCAGGCCGTGGCCCTCGATGACGCTCTCCCAGTCGTCGCGGGGGAGCGAGGTCTCGCGTCTCATCTCCCGCTCATCTGCCGCTCATGTGCCGGATCAGCTCCCGCCGCCCGATCCGCCGCGCCCGCCGAAGCCGCCCCGCTGGATCACCGTGCCCTTACGGCTGGTGATCTGGACGTCCGAGGGGCGCACGGTGGTGCCCTGCCGGATGTGGGTGCCGGACCTGACGCCGCCGTAGTACCAGCCGTAGGCGCCTCGCGACCCGTAGTAGTGCCTGTCGTCGTCGCAGTGGTCCTCGTCCACGACCGCGTAGGTGCCGTCCGGCTGGCGGCTGTTGAGGTCGACGCACTCGGCGCCCACCTCCTCGTAGTCCTCCTGCGCTGAGCAGTAGCCGACCAGGAGCAGTGAGACGACACCGATCCCGGTGATGGCGACCGCCCTGGAGGCTTTGAAGCCCGAGGACTTGGGAGGCGTTTTTCCGGAGGGATTCTGCGGTGCGGCCAGTGGGTGTTGTGGTCGTGCGGCCATCGAGCTCCAATGAGATGCGTCGCCACAGGGTATCGATGCGGTTTTGTCTGTTCAACCGCCGTCCGGATCTTTCATGACGAATCACCGGTGCTCACACGGGGCGCGGGCCGCTTTCCGGGACCGCGGGAGGCGGTGGCTCCGGGTTCGTCCCCTCTCCGGGGAGATCGGCGCGCGCCGGGCGAACCTCGGGAGGGCGTCCTGGATCTTCGGGTCGTTCGGCGTTTTCCTTCGCGATCGCCGCCGCCCGGGTGTGTAGGGTTCTGGCAAAGCGCAGTGAACGAGGGGTCCGCGGTGCCGGAGATCAGACCGTTGCGGCCGGGGGATCCGCCGCGGCTGGGGAAGTATGCGCTCAGGGGCAGGCTGGGGGAGGGCGGGCAGGGGGTCGTCTATCTCGGCGAGTCCGAGGACGGCGAGCGCGCCGCCGTCAAACTGCTGCACGTGCGCTTCACCGAGGAGGCCCACGCGCGCTCCCGTTTCGCCCGCGAGCTGGCGGCGGCCCGCCGGGTGGCCGCCTTCTGCACCGCCCGGGTGCTCGAGGCCGACCTCGACGGCGAGGCGCCCTACATCGCGAGCGAGCTGATCGAGGGGCCCTCGCTGCGCGAGGTCGTCGAGCGCGAGGGGCCGCTGGCCGGGGAGACGCTCGAACGCCTCGCCGTCGGCACCGCCACCGCGCTGACCGCGATCCACCACGCGGGCATCGCGCACCGCGACTTCAAACCCGACAACGTCATGCTCGCCGCCGACGGCCCCCGGGTCGTCGACTTCGGCATCGCGAAGATCATTGACGAGAGCGGGACGATCACCACCCGCGCGGTCGGCACCCCCGCCTACATGGCGCCGGAGCAGATCGCCGGAGAGCGGGTGGGGTTCCCCGCCGACGTGTTCGCCTGGGGCTCGACCGTCGTCTTCACCGCCACCGGCAGGGCCCCCTTCGGGAGCGACACGATCGTGGCGACGCTCAACCGGGTCATCAACCACGAGGCCGACCTGAGCGGCCTGCCCGACGGGCTGCGCGAGATCGTCGCCGCCTGCCTGAACAAGGACCAGCGGCTCAGGCCGACCTCGGACGTGCTGCTGAAACGCCTGCTCGGCCACCCGGTGGACGAGGCGGAGACCCCGGAGGCGTCGGAGGAGGAGCTGGCCGAGGGTGCGCAGGCCGCCACCGCGGACCTGACCCGGCCGGAGGAGCCGTCCGGGCCCGTACGGCGCCGGTCCAGGGCCGTCGCCGCGGGGATCGCGGGGATCGCGGCCCTCGGCGTGGCGGGCGTCCTGCTGGCCGTCCAGTTCGGTCTCGCGCCGTGGAGCGGGCAGGCCGACCCCTCCCGCCCGCCGGTGTCCCGCCCGTCGACGCCGGCCCCGGAGGTCTCCACCGGCTCGCCCCTGCTCGACCGGATCGGCGACACCGGCAGGCTCCGCGTGGGGTTCAGGAAGGGCCTGCCGGGGATCTCGCTGAGCAACGGCGACGACCCGCCCCGGGGGTTCGAGGCCGACGTGGCCGCCCACATCGCCCGGGAGCTGAAGGTGCCCGACGGCGGGCTCAGGTTCGTGCCCGTGGGGCACACCGCCCGGGAGGAGGCGGTGGAGAAGGGCAGGGTCGACCTCGTGATCGCCAACTTCTCGATCGACGGCGCCGACCGAGGCCGCGTCGCCTTCGCCGGGCCGTACTACGTCGCCCACCGCGACGTGCTCGCCCGTGCCAGCGCGGGGATCGACACGCTGGGGGACCTGCGCGGCAGGAGGATCTGCCTGTCACCGGGCCAGACCACGGGCACGATGATCCGTGACAAGGGTGTCGACTTCGTCGCCGTACGGGCGGATGACCCCGCGCAGTGCGCGTCCCAGGTGGCCGACGGCAGCGCCGACGCCATGGTCGGCGACGACCTGCTGATCGCCGGATTCGGCGCCCGCCTGCGCGGCGTCAAGGTCGAGATCGCCGGGCTCAGGCTCACCTCCGAGAGATACGGCGTGGCGCTCATGTCCGGCGACCCCGTCGCCTGCCGGAGGATCAACGAGGTGATCACGTCGATGTACGGGGACGGCACCATGAAACGCCTGCTCAATGACCACCTGGGCAGGGTCGGCTTCCACTTCGAGACCAAGCTGCCCCGCCTGGAGGCGTGCTGAGGGTGAGGCGGTGAGACGACTTCGAGACCGGGTTGCCCTGTCTGGAGACCTGCCGAGGCACCGCCTCGTCGTGAGGCGGTACAGACGACTTCGAGGCCGGGTGTCTGGAGGCGTGCTGAGGTTCCGCCTTGTCGTGAGGCGGTGAGGCAGACTTCGAGACCGGGCTGGAGACCTGCCGAGGCCCGCCCCGTCACGAGCCGGTGCAGACGACTCCCCGGTCCGGGACCTTCCCGTCGATCAGGTAGGCGTCGATCAGTTTCTTGACGCACGCGTTTCCCGACAGGTAGGCGCCGTGCCCCTCGCCCTTGTAGGTCACCAGCACGCCCGTCCTGAGCTCCCCCGCCAGCTTCGGGGCCCACTCGTACGGCGTGGCGGGGTCGCCGGTGCCGCCGACCACCAGGATCGGCGCCGAGCCCGTGGCGTTGATCCGCCTGGCCGTGTCGCTGCCGGGGACCGGCCACATCGAGCAGATCAGGCCCATCCCCGCGCCGCCGAACAGCGGGGATTCCTTCAGCGTCTCGTTCTCCAGCGCGGTCAGCTGCGCGGGGGTGGGCCGCTCCGAGGTGTCCACGCAGCTGATCGCGGGGAAGCTGCTCATGAGCGTCGTGTAGCTCCCGTCGGGCTGGCGGCCGTTGTAGCTGTCGGCCAGCGCCAGCAGGATCCGCCCGTCACCCTTCATCGCCTGGCTCAGCGCCTGGTCCAGCAGCGGCCAGGTCATCTTCGAGTACAGCGCGGCGGCGATGCCGACGCCCGCCAGCCCCTGCGTCAGGACGCGTCCGCCGACCTTGATCGGCTTGTCGTTCAGGTCGTCCATGAGCTTCATGACGTTCTTGTCGGCGATGGTGGCGTCGCCGCCGATCTCGCACTCGCGGGGCCGCTTCGCGCAGTCCTTCAGGAAGGCCTCGTAGGCGTGCTGGAACCCCTTCGTCTGGACCATCGTGCGCGTCTCCATGGAGACGCTCGGGTCCAGCGGGGCGTCCAGCACGAACCGGCCCACGTTCCGCGGGAACCTGGTCGCGTAGACCGCGCCGAGCTGCGTCCCGTACGAGATGCCGAAGTAGTCCAGCCGCGTCTGGCCCAGGGCCGCGCGGAGGCGGTCCATGTCCGCGGCGGCGTTCACGGTGCCGACGTAGGGCAGCAGCCTGCCCGAGGTCTGCTGGCAGGCCGTCACGAACTCCTTGGTGATCTCCCGGCTCCTGGCGCGCTCGGTCTCGTTGGCGGGCAGGGTGTCCATCGAGGTGAACTTGTCCATCACCGCGTTGTCGCCGCACCTGATCCCGGAGCTGCGGCCGACCCCTCGCGGGTCGAAGCTGACCAGGTCGTAGCGGCTGTTCAGGGTGCCGAACGCCTTGGCGGCCTGGGCCATGGTGTCGACGCCCGAGGCGCCGGGGCCGCCGAAGTTGAAGACCAGCGAGCCGATCCGCCTGGTGGGATCCGTGGCCTTGACGCGGATGACGGCCATCTCGATGGACTCGCCGTCCGGTTTGGCGTAGTCGAGCGGGACCTTGAGCTTCCCGCACTGCTGCGAGGGGTCCGGCTTCGCGGGGGACTCACCGCCGGGCCGCTTGATGTCGGTGCACGGGCCCCAGGCGATCGCTTCGGCGGGGGTGGCCGTCGCGGCCGGTTGGGGACTGCCCGAGACGACCTCGCCTCCGACGAGACCGCCTCCGGTGCCACCGTCCCCGCCGGAGCCGCCGCCGCAGGCGGAGAGCACGGTTGACAGGGCCGTGACCGCTGCGGCCGCCCTAAGGATTCTTGCCATGAAACGCTCTCCCCTGGATTCGTTCGCCCGGGGGGAGCGATTAACACTAACCGGGCGGGCCCTCCATGGAAAAGGAGAACCCGCCCGGGAACGATCAAACTCCCATGGACTGGGTGTCGTTGCTCTCGGCGCCCGCCGCCTCGGTCACACCGTTCTTCAGGTGGTACATGGAGATGGCGTCGCCCAGCACCTCCTGGTCGAGCTCGCCCCGGTTGACCAGCTGGGTGAGCACCGCCAGGGTGATCGAGGCCGCGTCCACGTGGAAGTGGCGGCGCAGCGCCGACCGGGTGTCCGACAGGCCGAAGCCGTCGGTGCCGAGCGAGCTCCAGTCACCGGGAACCCACTGGGCGATCTGGTCCTGGACCGCCCGCATGTAGTCGCTCACGCCCACGAACGGCCCCTGGGCCGCCGACAGCGCCCGCGTGACGTACGGCACGCGCTTCTCGGAGTCGGGGTTGAGCATGTTGTGCTCCTCGGCGGCGAGCGCGTCGCGGCGCAGCTCCGCCCAGGAGGTGGCCGACCAGACCTCGGCCGCCACGCCCCAGTCCTCGGCCAGCATCCGCTGGGCCTCCACCGCCCACGGCCCGGCCACGCCGGACGCGAGGATGTTGGCCTTCGGCCCGGACACGGACGGAGCGGGGGCGAACCTGTACAGACCCTTGAGCAGGCCCGTGACGTCCAGGTCCGAGGGCTCGGCGGGCTGGAGGTAGGGCTCGTTGTAGACGGTCAGGTAGTAGAAGACGTTCTCCGGTTGGTCGCCGTACATCCTCCGCAGGCCGTCCTTGACGATGTGGGCCACCTCGAAGCCCCACGACGGGTCGTACGAGACCGCCGCCGGGTTCGTCGAGGCGATCAGCGGGGTGTGACCGTCCTCGTGCTGCAGGCCCTCGCCGTTCAGCGTGGTGCGACCGGCGGTGGCGCCGAGCAGGAAGCCCCGGCCCATCTGGTCGGCGAGCTGCCACATCTGGTCGGCGGTGCGCTGCCAGCCGAACATCGAGTAGAAGATGTAGATCGGGATCATGTGCTCGCCGTGCGTGGCGTACGACGAGCCGACCGCGATCGTGGAGGCCATCGAGCCCGACTCGCTGATGCCCTCGTGCAGGATCTGACCCTCGGTCGACTCCTTGTACGACAGCAGCAGCTCGCGGTCGACCGCCTCGTACGTCTGGCCGTGCGGCGAGTAGATCTTCGCCGTCGGGAAGATCGCGTCGAGGCCGAAGGTGCGCGCCTCGTCCGGGATGATCGGCACGAACCGGTGGCCGATCTCCTTGTCGCGCATGAGGTCCTTGAGCAGCCGGACGAACGCCATGGTGGTGGCGACGTTCTGCTTGCCGGAGCCCTTCTTCAGCTGCGCGTAGGCGGCGTCGCCGGGCAGCTTGACGGGCTTGGCGCGCATCACGCGCTTGGGCAGGAAACCGCCCAGGGCCGCGCGCCGCTCCTTCATGTACTGGATCTCGGGGTCGTTCTCGCCCGGGTGGAAGTACGGGGGGAGGTCGGCTTCGAGGGCGGAGTCGGGGATCGGCAGGTAGAGCCGGTCGCGGAACTCCTTCAGGTCGGCCTTGGACATCTTCTTCATCTGGTGCGTCGCGTTGCGCGCCTCGAAGTCCTTGCCGAGGGTCCAGCCCTTGATGGTCTGGGCGAGGATGACCGTCGGCTGGCCGACGTGCTCGCGGGCCGCCTTGTAGGCCGCGTACACCTTGCGGTAGTCGTGGCCGCCGCGCGACAGCTTGCGGATGTCCTCGTCCGACAGGTGCTCGACCATCTTGCGCAGGCGCGGGTCGTCACCGAAGAAGTTCTCGCGGATGTATCCGCCGGCCTCGACGGAGTAGGTCTGGAACTGGCCGTCGGGGACGGTGTTCATCTTGTTGACCAGCACGCCGTCGACGTCGGCCGCGAGCAGCGGGTCCCAGTCGCGGCCCCAGACGACCTTGATGACGTTCCAGCCGGCGCCCCTGAAGTAGGACTCCAGCTCCTGGATGATCTTGCCGTTGCCGCGTACCGGGCCGTCGAGGCGCTGCAGGTTGCAGTTGATGACGAAGGTGAGGTTGTCGAGCTCCTCACGGGCCGCCAGGCCGATCGCGCCGAGCGACTCGGGCTCGTCCATCTCGCCGTCGCCGAGGTAGCACCAGACGTGGCTCCGGCTGGTGTCCTTGATCTTCCGGTTCAGCAGGTAGCGGTTGAACCGGGCCTGGTAGATCGCCCCGATCGGGCCGAGACCCATGGAGACCGTGGGGAACTCCCAGAAGTCGGGCATCAGGCGGGGGTGGGGGTAGGAGGGCAGGCCCTTGAACCCGTGCGAGAGCTCCTGGCGGAAGGCGTCGAGCTGGGCCTCGTTGAGACGGCCCTCCAGGAAGGCGCGGGCGTAGATGCCCGGCGCGGCGTGCCCCTGGAAGAAGACCTGGTCTCCGGACTCGCCGTGGTCCTTGCCGCGGAAGAAGTGGTTGAAGCCCACCTCGTAGAGCGACGCGGCGGAGGCGTAGGTGGCGATGTGCCCACCGACGTTGGTGCGGGCGTTGGCCCGGGTCACCATCACGGCCGCGTTCCAGCGCGTGTAGGCGCGGATCCGGCGTTCGACGTACTCGTCGCCGGGGAACCAGGGCTCGCGCTCCGGCGGGATGGTGTTGATGTAGTCGGTGCTGCGCAGGCCGGGCACCCCGACCTGGTGTTCACGGGCGCGCTCCAAGAGCCGGAGCATCAGATAACGGGCCCGAGTGCGACCTTCCGTCTTTATGACGTTGTCGAGCGACTCGAGCCACTCCTGGGTCTCGCTGGGGTCGACATCAGGAAGCTGGCTGGGTAGGCCGTCGCTGATGATCGAGAAACGCTGGCGTCCGGAAGCCACTGGGTCTCGCCTTCCGAGGATGGACTTTTGTCTGGTGTAGGTCGTCTTCCATCCTGGTCGCTTACCCCGGAAAGTGCATCTCTACTTACCGGTAACCAGGAGATCCCTGCTGGCAGTGATACGAAAGTGGCCTAGACCACCGATGGTAGGACGAATCGCCACCAAAGGTTACATCGAGGTTCCCTCTTTTTTACAGGTTCCCTCACCGGGAATCTGTGACCCGCCGTCTCACCTGCTTTCAGAGGCCCTCCACGACCTTCGGCACCTGTCCCCGGAGGGACATCCGGGTGTCCGGGAGGACCTCCGGTGTCTCCGAGGAGGGTACGGGTGTTCCCGGTGTCCTCGATGTTTTTGAGGAGGGAATCCGGGCCCCCGGGGGCGTCGCTCACCGTATACAACGCATGATCCTCCCCGAGGGTGCCCTCCGGGGCGCCTCGCGTACCGTCTTTCGCCCTGTTTTCCGCTACTTTCCGGCCATCTTTCTCCACTGTTTCTCCTGCCGGGCCCCTCCCGATGTCCTCGCGGCGCGGCCGGTGCCGGCGGAACGGGGGTCCTGGCCGTGCGTGCGGGAACCGGGGCGGGAGTCCTCGCCGTGCGGGAAACAGGGGGCGTACGGGCGTCCGGCCCGTACTGCTCCGTGCCGAAGTGGTAACGATTCGCACGCCGACCGTGAGCGCCACCGCGACCGGCGCCGGGACCGGAGGGCCGCGAACGGCTCCCGGCCCGCTCGTGATCACGGCGAAGCCTCCGCCCCGGTGAGCCCGCACCGGACCGGGGCGGGTCGGGGCGCTGCCGCGAGGTGTGGAATATGCGACGCGGCGGCATCGGCCCGCGAGGGAAAGGGGTATCCCGGCCGGGGCCGCGCCTGGCCCCCTCGGGTCCTGGCCGCCCTGTTCCCGTGCCCGGCCCACCGATCCGGCCCGGTGAACGCCGGGCCGGCGGGGACGGTCTCCACGATCGTCGCCACTCCGGTGGCGACCGGCCCGTACGAGGCCGCCGTCCGGCTCCCCTGCCCCGGACACCCGGCGTGTCCCGAAGCCCCGCCCCGGCCGGGAAGCGCTCCGGGCGGGGACGTTCCAGGAGCCGGACACGCCGATCCTGTCCCCGTACCGGCGGGAGATCGGGCGGCGGCGAGGACCGTCCACCGTCTCCGGGACCGGGTGCGGCCGTCATCGCAGCTCACGATGGATCGTAGGATCGGTATGTGAGATCTCAGACGATCGAGGTGGTAACGGGTTCCCGGGAACGGGTGCACGACATCACCTCCGAGTGCGAGAGCTTCGTCCGGTCATGTGGGGGCGACGGCCTGTTGAACGTCTTCGTGCCCCACGCGACCGCGGGGGTCGCGCTGCTGGAGCTGGGCTCAGGCAGCGACGACGATCTGCTCGCGGCCCTGGAGGCCTTGCTTCCGGCCGACGACAGATGGAGGCATGCGCACGGATCACGAGGGCATGGACGGTCGCATGTCATGCCCGCCCTCATTCCGCCGTACGCCACCGTCCCGGTTCTCTCGGGACGGCTCGCGCTGGGAACCTGGCAGTCCATCGCCGTGGTGGATCTCAACGTCGACAATCTGGAACGCCAGGTCCGTTTGTCATTTTTGTCGGACTAATTCATACGTAGCCCAGTCGTTGCCGTGGCGACCGTTGACGACTGAGGGTCACAGCGTGTGGACTGTGCCGAAGCACTCTGAGCACCGTGTGATTGCGGGGCCATTCAAGCAGGAGGGACAAACGTGAGCGCGACCGCGGGTCAGGCGCAGGGCGAACGCGGCCTGGCCGAACGACTCGGCCTCAAGCCGGGTCAGGTGGTGCAGGAGGTCGGATGGGACGAGGACACCGACGACGATCTGCGCGACTCCATCGAGGAGCTGACCGGTAACGAGCTGGTCGATGAAGACTTCGAGGACGTCGTCGACGTCGTGCTGCTCTGGTGGCGTGATGGTGACGGCGATCTGTTCGACGCCCTGAGCAGCGTGGTGACCAACCTCACCGACGGCGGCCAGATCTGGCTGCTCACTCCCAAAGCCGGCCGGGACGGGCACGTGGAGCCGAGCGACATCGGGGAAGACGCCACCACTGCGGGTCTCTCGCAGACCAGCAGCATCAGTGCAGCTCCCGACTGGTCGGGGACGCGTCTGGCGACGCCCAAGGCGCGCCGCTAAGGGTCCGCCCTGCCGTACGGCTCGCGCGGGCCGTACGGCAGGATGATTATGCCTGCCGTCAGCCGACGAAAGGATCCCCGATCATGGCGATCGAGGTGGGTGACCAGGCTCCCGACTTCGAGCTGAGGGACCAGCACGGCACCCCGGTCAAGCTTTCCGGGCACCGGGGCAAAAAGATTGTGCTGATCTTCTACCCTCTGGCGTTCAGCGGCGTCTGCGGCAACGAGCTCGACGCCCTCCGCGACGAGCTCATCGTCGACGTGCCCGAAGACGTTAAAATTCTTACAATCTCGGTTGATTCAATCTTCGCCCACCGCGCGTGGGCGGATCAAAAGGGCTACACCTTCTCGCTGCTCTCCGATTTCTGGCCGCACGGACAGGTCGCGCGGGCGTACGGTGTGTTCGATGACGAGAAGGGCTACGCGGGGCGCGGGACCTTCGTCATCGACGGCGAGGGCGTGGTCCGCTGGCGCGTCGTGAACCCGGTCTCGCGGGCCCGTGACGTCGCCGAGTACCTCAAGGTGCTCGCCGACCTTCCCTAAGCGGTGATCCGGCCGACGCCCGTACGCGAGGTGTCCGCCGGTCCGACCTCTCGGAGGCGATCATGCCCTGCTTCTCCTGCGGGGCCAGGCAGACCGACCCGATCCGTGGTTCCAGCCCGTGGGCGCGCGGAGTGCGCCACGAGACGCAGGTGCTGATCTGCCCGGACTGCCGGCGCACCCACGAAGCCGACCTCGACACGTGCTCCTCGTGCGGCTCCGTCGCGCTCATCTGCAGGCTGGGCGAGGTGGAGTGCCGCTCCTGCGGCTCGGTACGGCTCGCGCGAGGCGACGGCAGGCTGGCCGCCTCCCACGCACCCGGCCTGGCCGACGAGGTAGAAGCGGCCCTGGCCAGAGTCCTACGCCGAGTCCCCTGAACCTCACGGGCTGCGCCTGGTTTTCTGATCCTCACAGGATGTGGGCCACGTCGTCGACCACATGTCCCGCGCCGAGTCCCCTGAACCTCATGGGGCGCGGACCACACGTCCCACGCCGGATTCTCTGAGTTTCACGGGCGCCGAGGTTGATCGGCGCGGACCATGCGGGGAGTGACCGCCCTGGCCGCGCAGGAGGGCCTTTCGTCTCCTGAGCCTCTGACGTGGCCGTGATCATTCACTCCTTGTCGGGGTAGATCCCTCCATATTCGCGTGCCTGGCCGTGCGCTAGGGTCGGGCTCGGTCCCGCTCCTTCGACCCGCTGGATGGGTGCATGAGCTCCTTCGTTGTTGCCCTTGACGTCGGTGGAACGTCGATGAAGGGCGGCCTCGTCACCCGTTCCGGCGAGATCATCCGTACCGAACGCCGCGCCACCCCGCGCGACAGGGGGCCGGCGGCCGTCATCGCGACGATCCGGTCCTTCATCGACGACCTCGCCGCCGAGGGAGGCGGCATCCCCGAGGGGGTCGGCCTCGCCGTACCGGGCCTGGTCACCGCCGAGGCGGCTCTGTACTCCGCCAACATCGGCTGGCGCGACGTCCCGGCGACGGACCTCGTCCCGCTGGACGTCCCCGTCATGCTCGGACACGACGTCCGCACCGGTGGTCTCGCCGAGAGCGTCCTCGGCGCCGGTCGTGAGCTTTCCGACTTCCTGTTCCTGCCCATCGGCACCGGCATCGCGGGCGCCACGATCCTGCACGGCGAGCCGTACGGCGGGAGCGCCGGCTGGGGCGGCGAGATCGGCCACATCCCGGTCTTCCCGGACGGCGAACCGTGCGCCTGCGGGCAGATCGGCTGCCTGGAGACCTACGCCTCCGCCTCCGCCGTAGCCCGCCGCTACTCCGCCCGCGCCACCGCCACCTCTCCTCACCCCGTCCGGGTCTCCTCCTCCCCTCTCACCCCCGGTGCCTCCTCCACCCCCGCCCAGCCTTCCACCGCCGCCTTCTCCACTTCCATCGCCGCCGCGGCCTCACCTGTCACCGCCGAGCAGGTCGCCGCCCTGACCGCCTCCGGTGATCCTCTCGCCACGGAGATCTGGGGTGACGCGGTCGAGGCACTCTCTCTCGCCCTGGCCACCTACACGCTTCTCCTCGACCCCTCGGCCATCGTCCTCGGCGGCGGCCTCGCCGAGGCGGGTCCCCTCCTCTCCGACCCCCTGGCCGAACGGCTCCAGAAACACCTCGCCTTCCGCGATGCCCCACCCCTCCGCCAGGCCGCCCTCGGCATGTCCGCAGGCATGCTCGGCGCCGCCCTCCTCGGCTGGCGCGCGGCCGGCTTCACCGACGCGGGAACCACGTGGTCTCTCGATGTGCTGAAGTCCCCCCGGGTGCCGTAAAGTGTTATCCCGTCTGTCCGACGGGATTCCCCGGGCGCTTAGCTC
Source organism: Streptosporangium sp. H13245 (assembly GCF_055690525.1). Classification (NCBI taxonomy): domain Bacteria; kingdom Bacillati; phylum Actinomycetota; class Actinomycetes; order Streptosporangiales; family Streptosporangiaceae; genus Streptosporangium; species Streptosporangium sp. H13245. The sequence goes on from NZ_JBSZKT010000019.1 coordinate 97,578, forward strand.
AGCGGTAGAGCGCTCGCCTTACAAGCGAGATGTCACTGGTTCGAACCCAGTAGTGCCCACCACAAGCCCTTGACCTGCCAAAACAGGTTCGAGGGCTTCTCTTTTTACCCGCTACGCGCATCGCAGCGTCAGTTGGACAGATGTCGCCTTTACGTGCGAGATGTCCCCGTTGGGCAGCTGTCTCGAATGGGCTCGGCTAATTTCAGGCGACCTTGACGGAGTGTGGGCCGACACTGATCGTCACCTCGACGTGTCCGCCCAGCGCGGCCGCGTAGGCCCGGAGAGTTTCCAGCTCCATGGCGTCGAGGTCGCCGTTTTCGATCTGGGAGACCCGTGACTGGGAGATGCCGAGCGCGGCGGCGACCTCGACCTGGGTTTTGCCCAGCGACTTACGCAGCTCTTTCAGGTGATGTCCCGCCACATACGCATCCAGTTCGGCTTCGGCGGCAGCCTGACGCTCGGGGGTGGCCAGCTTGGGATGAAGTCGGTGGGCCTCAGCCTTGACCTCCTGCCAGCGGCGCGCAGGGCTCATCGCCTGTCCTCCTTGGTCTGCTCGGCCTTCTTCTCCGCGCGATACTCCATGTAGCGAGACTTGGCCAGCGGGATCGCTTCGTCATACCAGCGCGACCACTTGCCTGCCTTGTCTCCGGCTACGAGGAAGACCGCTTCTCTGTCGGGATCGAAGATGAAGATGATTCTAATCTCAGACCGTCCTCGCGAGCCTGGACGGAGCTCCTTCAGGTTGTTCAGGTCGTCGTCCTCCAGCGTGTCCACCAAGGGGCGCCCGAGGGCGGGGCCGACCTCGGAGAGCCGGTCGATCGCCTTCTCGACGAGGGCCGCCGAGCCCGGATCACTCTCACAGAGTTTGAGGAACCAGGACTCTACGGGTTCCAGTAGGACGATCTCCCATGCCATCTTCAGAATATAACCTCTGACTCATATCCAGGAAGGAGTCTCGGCCAGGTCGGAGGGACTCGTTCACAAGATCGACTGGTTCGCCTGCGTTATGGGCGCGGCGGGGAATCGCCGATGATGCGCCTGAATCGCTACCAGGACGACGGCCTGTTCGACCGGTTCGGCTACCACGCCTCTGAGCTGTGGAGCAACGGCCGGGACGTCTGGGCGGAGAAGTCGCGCAAGCCTGCGGAGAGCGCCAGTTCTGGGTGCCCCCCGGACGACGGTGGACGGTTGTGGACCGTACACCCAGGTCAGCTCCAGTATCGGCCTTGGTCGCGCCTCCGCTCGGATCGTCTTGCAAGCGAGATGTCACCGGTTCGAACCCAGTAGTGCCCACCACAAGCCCCTAACCTGCTAAGGCAGGTCTGGAGTTTTGGTTTTTCGGCCGAGCCCTCTCCGTCGCATCGTTCGGTCACACCTCGCTCAAGTAATCGGGCCGTTGAGCGCGCACCTGTGCTATTCCGCGAACGCGACCATCATGGGCCGGTGGCCGAGATCTACGAGAGGCAGGCGTGATGACCGGTTATCACACCCGCTGGGTGCGACCTGAATCTCAGGCCGAGGATCCCGAACGGATCATGATTCGGGAAGCGCTGGCGTTCGGTAAGGCGTTGTATGACCGGCGTAGCGAGCTTGGGCTGACCGTGGCGGAGCTGGCTGAGCGTGCGGGCATGAGCGAGGATGAGATCGAGTGCATCGAGGAAGGCGGGACCGCGCCGACGATTGCGTTGCTGCGGCATCTGGCGGAGGCACTGAACGCCGACGTTCGTCTCACCTCCGGTCATGATCTGGGCTCGGTATGGTTCGAGCCACATGCGGCCTGATCGACGGACACAGTCCCCGGCATAAGGGATCCCGCTCACTGTCGAAGTGCTGCGGGGCACCGAAATCAGCTCTGAGGGCAAGCTGCGTAGAGAGCGTCAGTTCTGGGTGACAAGGTAGACGGTCGTGGACCGTACGCCCAGGTTGGGGACGGTATCCGCCCTGGTCGTGTCCCCGTTCGGATCGCCTTACAGGTGAGATGTCACCGATCCGAACCCGATAGTGCCCACCAGCCGGAACGTCCTGTTATCCGATCTTCGGAACGTGGCGTGAGTGACTAACTCCCGAAGATGTCATCTATGACCCCGGAACCCTGCATGAGCGCCGGGTGGATCTGCTTTCGGTTGGATCCACAGGTTGGATCCACGGGTTTCGACCGGCGCCCCTCTCGTGGGACGGATGCGGTGATAATTCACAGGTGCATCGCTACGTCGACGCCCTCCGTCTGATGGGTGGCCCCGACCCGCTGATCAGGAAGATTGATACGGCGTCGGGCCTCGTCTTCGCCTTCACTCCGTTCGTGGACGCCAAGAATGAGCTGATCAAGGTTGGTAACGACCTGCTGGGGCGGTGGCGTGACTGGCGCTCGGACGCGGATTGGCGTTCCAGGACCGAGCGGATCGAGGCGGCGCACACGATCCTGGTGATGACCGCGTTCTTCGAGGCCGCCGAGGCCATAGGGCAACCCGCGCGACCGGATGGAAGAACTGGTGGAGCAGGAGTTGCGGCAGCTGTCGGTGGTCGCGTTCACCATGTTCAGCAGAGGTCGCCAGTGGGCCACCACCGAGGAGGTGGACGAGGATCTCGGGGCGCTACGGTTCGCGGCCGGACCGGCGGGTTCGTGGGGCAGGCCGCTCACGGCGGGCGAGCTGACGTTCGGACGATTCTTCTTCGTGCATCAGGCGCGGGCGATTCAGGATGCGCGGGTGCTGCGCACGTACGAGTTCCTGCACGCGACGTTCGCCGAGTTCCTCATCGCCCGGCTGGTGGCCTCGGTGCTGCGCGACATGGCGGACGGGGAGTCCGGCCAGGTGCCACGTGAGGCGGACGAGGGCCTGCTGCGCACGCTGCTGTCGTGGTCGTCGCTGGCATCGCGCGTTCCGATCATGTCGTTCCTCGACAGTCTCGTGGAGGGGGCGGACGAGTTGGTCAGGCGGCTGTTCCGTACGGTGGACGACAGGGAGGACACCTCGCTGCCCGCCTACCGGCCGCGGACCCTGGGTCCTACCAGGCGGTACGCGTACTACACGGCCAATCTGGCGCTGCTCGCCCTTGCCTGCGCGCCCGGTCTGCGGGCGAGCGACCTCATGCCGGGGCACGAGGCGGCCGTGGTGGAGTGGCGGCGGTACGCGTTGCTGTGGCGTTCCCAGCTCAGCGTCAGCGAATGGCAGGGCCTGGTGGAACTCGTGATGGTGCGCCCGGTCGACGATGACCTGTATCTGGGCCTGGTCTTCGACGGATGGGAGCCCGAGGAGGTCGATGTGTACCGGTTCGATCAGGCGGCGACCTTCGGTCAGATACGGCAGCAGATCCACTTCACGGACGCGCCCGAGGAAGCGGATCTGCTCTACGCCCTCGAACCCGTGGCGGACATCTGGGACGCGAGATTCCTCCTGGATCTGCTGACGCTCGGCGAGGACGACGACGCTGAGTCGTTGTACGGCCAGATCGTCACAGGCGTCACCCGTTCGCAGTTCAGGGCACTCGTCGCCGACCTGATGGCACGCACGCCCGAGGAGGCGGCCCGTCTCATCGGGCTCCTCCCCGCGCATGTCGGGAACGCCCTCCACCCCTTGGCGCTGGAGGACCGTCGGCCGCTGCTCAGATGGGAGGACATGCTCGGCGAGGGCGGCCTTCCCTAGCTCCTCGAACGGGACGCCCGAGTCCGGCCGGTGCCGCTTTTTCAATGATCCTTCGTACGTCGCCCGGCGTTACTTCTCGGCCGTGCCGGGTTTCCCGCTGACGGACTCCTGATAGACGTCCGCGTAGGTGCGCGAGTCCTTGACCAGGTCGTCGCAGAAGGCGGCGACATCGTCGCCGATGAGTTCCAGGACTCCCTTGCCGGACGCGGCGCCCTCCTCGAAGAAATCGACGATCCCCGGGAGCAGGGACCCGCCAAGCAGGTCGATCGGTCCAACCTTGAAGAGGTATCTCTGCATCTCCTTGTAGACGATCTGGTAGTCCGGCGGAAGCGCCTTGACCCGCGCCATGTGTGCCCGCCACTGCCTCTTGCCCTCGATGATGTCCTGGATGCCCACGTCAGCCTCCCAGCCGGCTCAATTTCCTCGCGACGTTCCTGTTCAACTGCTCGCGCCACCGGTCGCGATAGCTCCGGGCCCCTTCTCCGCCGGCCAGCGCCGCGCAGAAGCCCCCGATGTCGTCACCCAGCACCTCGTGAATGCTCTGCCCGTCGGCCGCCGTCTCTTCGAGCAGTCCCAGGGCGCCGTCGAGAATCGGCATCAGGTTTCGGCCCGTGAAGTCCCCGTAGGGAAAAAGGTGCCCCTTGATCTCTTCCCAGGCCGCCCGGTAGTCGGCCGGTAATACTTCGGCCCGGGCTTCGAACGCCTTGGATTCCCTGGTGAGATCGCTGCCGGTGATGGTCTCCCAGAAGTTCATCTCCCGCCCTCTCTGAGCTTGTCGATCCGCGATGTGACGTACTCCCATTTCGCCCAGAACACCGTGAGTTTGTCGCGCCCCGCGTCGTTGAGCGCGTAGAACTTGCGTGGCGGGCCCAGGCCGGACGGTCGTTTCGTCACCTGGACGAGGCCGTTCTTCTCCAGTCGCAGCAGGATGGTGTAAACCGTCCCCTCGACGACGTCGGCGAAGCCGAGCTCGTTCAGCCGACGTGTGATGGCGTACCCGTAGGTCTCCTCGCTGCCGATGATCTCCAGCACGCAGCCCTCAAGCGTGCCCTTCAGCATCTCCGTCAGGTCGTCCATCATGGTCCTCTTCGGTCTCTGGTACTCGGTGGTACCGAGTAGCACTATACGGTATCACGGAGTAGCGGGGCAATGCCCGGCAGGCGCTCGTCCCGGTCGGCTCCCGGCCGCGACGCTGCGAACCGGGCTCCCGCTGCTCAGAGCGGATCCGCCCCAGGCAGATCGTGTCGACGCCGATCCGGATCGCCTCGCATGATGGACTCATGGGTGAAGAATCGAAACTTCCACTGTTCAGCGCGCGGATAAGAAATGAGCTTTACGAGCGGCGTGTTCTCGTTCTCGACGGGCCTCTCGACGACGACAACGGGACATTGCTCGCCACGCAATTGATAGCACTCGCCATGCAGGACGCGTCAGCCGATATCGCATTGTGGATTCACTCCCCGGGCGGCTCGGTTCCGTCGATGCTCGCGATCCGCGACATTATGCGACTCATTCCCTGTGACGTGTCGACCCTCGTTCTGGGCATCGCCTACAGCGCCGGGCAGTTCCTGCTGTCAGCGGGCACCCCGGGGAAGCGCCGCGCCCTGCCGCACGCACGTGTCCTGATGCACCAGGGCTCGGCCGGAATCGGCGGCACTGCGGTCGACATCGAACTGCAGGCCGGCGACCTCCGGCACACCCGCGACACGGTGCTCGGTCTCATCGCCGGGGACACGGGTCAGTCCGTGGAGCGCATATTCGAGGATTCTCTGCACGATCGCTGGTACACGGCGCAGGAGGCGCTGGACTACGGCTTCATAGACGCGATCGTCCAGAGTTTCAACGAGATCGCGCCACACGATCGCCCACGCTTTGGATTCGGCGTCACCGAAGGAGGCGACCAGTGAGCACGTACACGATCCCCAACGTCATCGTCCGGGACTCTCGCGGTGAGCGGGTCATGGATGTCTACTCGCACCTGCTCACCGAGCGAATCGTCTATCTGGGAACCGCGATCGACGCGGGCGTCGCGAACGCGCTCGTCGCACAGCTTATTTTCCTGGAGTCGGACAATCCCGATGCCCGCATACAGTTCTATATCAACTGTGAAGGCGGGGACCCGAGCGCGATGCTCGCGATATACGACACCATGCGCTATATCCGTCCGCAGGTTGAGACGACCTGCGTCGGACAGGCCATCGCGGTGGGTGCCGTCCTTCTCGCCGCGGGCGCCAAGGGGAAACGGGCCGCCCTCCCGCACGCACGGGTGATCCTGCACCAACCGGCCGCCCAGGGGCGCGGAACGATCCCCGACCTCATCCTGCAGGCCGACGAGGTCGTCCGCGTCCGGGCGGACATCGAGCGCATCCTGTCACGGCACACGGGCCAGACCATCGAGACCCTGCGCGCCGACACCGATCACGACCGCGTCTTCACCGCGACCGCGGCCCTGGAGTACGGGCTCCTCGATGAGATCATCGAGGAGCCCGCGTAGGCTCGTGGACGATCGCGGCAGGCCGCGCTACGCGGCCAGGGCGTACGCCGCGGAGCAGGTGGCACCTCTCGACGTGCCGCTCTGAGCGGACCGCAGGCTCTCGGCGACGGAAAGGGTCAGATCGACCAGGGTGACATCCAGCGCGCCGGCGACCGCGGCGATCATCTCGCTCGACGGCTCCTTGAGGCCTCGTTCCATCTCGGAGAGATACTGCGGCGAGACGCCGGCGCGACGCGCCGTCTCGCTCAACTTCTCGCCCCGCTCGTGGCGGAGACCTCTGAGACACTCACCGAGCGCGTGCCGCCACAGCGGCTCGCGAGCCGGAGACGGCTTGGGGGCGGTCCGATCGATCGCCGGGCGTAGCGGCGGGACAGAGGAGGCCATGCCTCACCATAGGTAGACGGCGCGCTCGAATGCTGTCGGCTTCGCGCAGAGCGGAAGCGTTCTCGCTTTGGGGGCGGCCGCGAGCGGCGCGGGTCACCGAGGCCGGTTGCCCTTCCTTTTACGGTCGGCTGGTACGGCCCGGCGACCGGAGCCGTTCTGCGCGGGTTTCTGTGCCTGCCGCTGTGCCGGTTTCCGTACGGGGGAGGCGGGGGCGGCGGGGGTGCGGCCTCGCGAGCTGTTCACCGTCCGGCCCCGGACGATGCCGATGAAATCCTCCACCAGGTCGGTGGTCGCGTCCGTGGGCCAGGCCAGCGCGACCTGGGACTGCGGCGCGTCCGGGACCGGCCGGTGAGTGAGATCCCCGCGATGGTGGAGGCGTGCCAGCGACAGCGGGACCAGGAGGATCCCGGTGCCGGACGCCGCGAGCTCGACCGCGTCCGCCGTCGTGGCCGGGCGGGTGAACGCGGGCAGTCCGGGCCGGACCGTCCACTCGATGATGTCGTCCAGGGGGTGGAACACCTCGTCGTCGGCAAGATCGGCGACGGACACCTCGTCGGTGGCGGCCACCGCGTGGTCCTTGGGAACCACGGCCACCGTGGTCTCCACGTAGAGAGGAATCACGCTGAGCCCGTCCCGGTCGACCGGCAGCCTGACGAATCCGGCGTCGGCGCCGCCGTTCCGCAGGAGTCCCACCGCCTCGGCGGCGGGAACCGCGATCAGGGTGACCGGAACGCCGGGCATTCGCTCGGTCCAGATGTTGATCCATTTCGCGGGTGTCACCCCGGGCACGTAGGCCAGTCGAAACGTCCTGCCGGTCTCTCCATCAGTCACTTTCCCAGGGTACCGATGTCATGGGAACCCGCTTCGGCTGACTACTCTTGACGCCATGACCTCGTCCAAACCGAAGACCATCCAGACGATGAAGCCCGCGACCGCGGCCAAGAAGCTGGGTGTTCCCCTTTCGGCCACTCCCGCCGAGTTCCAGGCGGGTGTCATCTCCAGGGACGAGCTGAACGAGTTGCGGTCGACGCCACCCGCCTGGCTCACCGACCTGCGCCGCAACGGCCCGCACTCCAAGCAGGTCATCGCCGCGAAGCTCAAGGTCTCCATCGCGGGCCTGCTCAGGGCCGGGATCACCGGACCGCTCACCACCGCCGAGATCGACGCGCTGAAAGCGGAGAACCCGGAGTGGCTGGAGCGCGAGCAGGCTCTCCAGGTCGAGGTCCGCAAAGCGGCACTCCGCCTCAAGCAGGGCTAGACAGCCGGGATCCCGCACGTCTCCGGCCACGGATGCCATCACTCCGGGCCTCGCGACCGCCGATCCCCGTTCGGCCTTCGGGGCGGCGGAACACCATGACACGAAGGACGCAGGGGACACGACATGACGTCTGATCATTCCGGGCCGGAGGAGGCCCGGCGGGTCGCGGGTCTGGTGGCGGCGCAGGAGAAGGCCATCGCCCTGTTCGCCGAGGTGGAGGCGCGCGGGCTGGTCGCGCCCGGAGCCGGGGAGCGTGAGGTGAGCGACCGCATCCGGGACCTGGCCAACGACATGTTCGGCACGACCAAGCACTGGCACAAACGGATCATTCGCTCCGGGCCCAACACCCTGCTCCCGTACCGGGACAGTCCGCCCGATCGCGTCATCGGCGAGGACGACGTCGCCTTCGCCGACTTCGGGCCGATCTTCGAGGAGTACGAGGCCGACTTCGGCCGCACGTACGTCTTCGGCGACGACCCGGACAAGCACCGGCTGCTCCGTGACCTGCCGCGCGTCTTCGACGCCGGGCGCGCCGTGTTCGAGGCCGATCCCGGCATCACCGGCCGGAGGCTGTACGCCGAGGTGGAACGGCTGGCGGGCGAAGCCGGTTGGGAGATCGGCATCTGGCACGCCGGGCACCTCGTGGGGGAGTTTCCGCACGAGGTGAACGACGGTGCGAGGGCGGAGTCCTACATCACCCCGGACAACGACACCCCGCTGCGGCGCGTCGACCGTGCGGGGAGGACCTGTCACTGGATCCTGGAGCTGCACCTCGTGGACCGGGCGCGCGGTTTTGGGGGTTTCTACGAGCAGCTGCTCGATCTGGCGTGACCCCATCGCTATTTGGGCGTCGGCCGGACCGGGACCGCTGTCCCTGTCAGACGGTGGCCTGGGAGATCCCGGTCATTCCCACTGGTAGGGGAGATACTTACCGTCCAGGGTGATGACCACCCTGTCCCCGGCCGGATCGGGTACGCGCCGGACATCGAGGCGGAAGTTGATGGCGCTCATGATGCCGTCGCCGCACTGCTCGTGGATGAGCTCCTTGATGGTGGGCCCGTAGACCTGGACGATCTCGTAAAGCCGGTAGATGGTCGGGTCGACGGGCACGGCGGAGTCGAGAGCCCCTCGGGTGGGCTGCAGCTGGAAGGCGAGCGCCGCGTCCTCTCCGAGTTCGAGCAGGGCCGCCGCCGTCGCCGCCTCGTCCTTGCCCATCGGGTGCTGGCCGAGCAGTGCCGCCGTGGTCCACGCCAGGGGCCTGCCGATGGCCTGGGCGAGCTGTTCCCAGGTCACGCCGGTGACCACCTTGGCGTGGCGGACGGCTGCCGCCGCTTCCTGCTTGCTGACCACTTTTTCTCCGTTGGTGTTGGCGGTTGCCGTGCGAACGCTCTTCCACTGGCTGTCCTGTCCGGTCCCGGCCAGCTGGCCGGGACCGGACAGGACAGCCGACCGGTCAGGTCCGGGTGGAGTAGGAGTGGGCGCCCGTACCGGCCAGCCCACCGCCCTGGACGATCAGGTACTCGTCACGGATCGGCTCGCTGTCCAGCCAGCTCTCCAGGATCTCCCGGGTGCCGGCGGCGTAGCGGGCCTGGGCCGACAGGGACGAGCCGGAGATGTGCGGGGTCATCCCGTGGTGCGGCATGGTGCGCCAGGGGTGGTCGGCGGGGGCGGGCTGGGGGTACCAGACGTCGCCCGCGTAGCCGGCCAGCTGGCCGCTCTCCAGGGCCCGGACGATCGAGTCGCGGTCGGCGATCTTCGCCCGAGCCGTGTTGATCAGGTACGCGCCGCGCTTCATCGTGGAGATGAGCTTGTCGTCGAACAGGCCCTCGGTCTCGGGGTGCAGCGGGGCGTTGATGGTGACCACGTCGCAGTGCGGGACCATGTCCTGCGTGCTGGCGTGCCAGGTGAGGTTGAGCTCCTCCTCGATCTCACGGGGCAGCCTGTGCCGGTCGGTGTAGTGCAGGTGCACGTCGAACGGCTTCAGGCGGCGCAGCACGGCCAGGCCGATCCGCCCCGCGGCGACGGTGCCGACGTGCATGCCCTCGACGTCGTAGGAGCGGCTCACGCAGTCGGCGATGTTCCACCCTCCGTCGAGCACCACCTGGTAGGACGGGATGTAGTTGCGCACCTGCGACAGGATCATCATGACGACGTGCTCGGCGACGCTGATGCTGTTGCAGTACGTGACCTCGGCGACGGTGACGCCGTGCGCGATGGCCGCGTCGAGGTCCACGTGGTCGGAGCCGATTCCGGCGGTGATCGCGAGCTTCAGGTTCGGCGCCTTCGCGATGCGCTCGGCCGTGAGGTAGGCGGGCCAGAACGGCTGGGAGATCACCACGTCCGCGTCGGGCAGCTCGCGGTCGAAGACCGAGTCCGCGCCCTCCTTGTCGGAGGTGACGACCAGGGTGTGGCCGCGCTCCTCCAGGAAGCGCCGCAGGCCCAGCTCGCCGGAGACACTGCCGAGCAGGTGGCCGGGGACGAAGTCGACGCCCTTGGGAGTCGGCAGGGTCTGCCCGCCCGGGTAACCCTCCAGCGCCGGGAGATCGTCGCGCGCGTAGGTCTTGGGGTATCCGTCGTCCGGGTCGTCGTACAGCACACACAGCACCTTCGCCATGGCGTCTACTCCTTGTCGGTGGGGTTGCTCTCACCCTCCGCCCGTGAAGATCCATTGGTCAAAGTGTTTGCTCCTATCAGGTGATAGGGCGTGGCTATGAAAGGGCGATCGGCACGGCCGCGCGGCGCCGACGGCCTTGCCGGAACCGGCCGGGGAGCCGCGGACCGGCCACCACCGATCCGCGCCGCCCGGTTCGCCCCGGCGCGTGGTCAGTCGCGGGCGTGCGCGTCGAGGATGTGCGCGACGGCCTCGGTCACCCGCTCGGCGAACGCGATGTTCAGCCACTCGTCGGGCACGTGCATGTTCGAGTCGGCCCCCAGCGCGCCGGTGACGACGAACTGCGCGTCCGGATAGCGCCGGCCGAGCATCTCCATGAACGGGATCCCGCCGCCGATGCCGAAACCGCGGCACGGCTCGCCGAACACCCGGTCGCCGATCTCCTCCAGCGCCTCGGCCAGCCAGGGCGCGGTCGCCGGGGCCTGCCAGCCGTTCAGCAGAAGGAAGTCGCCCACCTCGACCCGCGCGCCGTACGGCACGTCGGTGGTCAGGGTCTTCACCAGCGCGGCTCGCGCGACCTCGGCGTCGACCGTCGGCGGAGTCCGGAAGCTCAGCCGCAGGGACGTCGAGGCGCGCAGCACGGCTCCCGCCACCGCGGGGTCCGGGAGCCCGGCCGCGCCGATCACCGACAGCGTCGGCCGCCAGGTGTTGTTGAGGATGAGCTCGACGTCGTCGTCCGAGGCCGCCCGCATCCCGTCGGCGAGCGGATACCGGCGCCCGGCGGCTCCCGGCTCCAGCGCGGCGAGCGCCTCGGCCCCGGCCCGCCGCTCCTCGGGGATCGGCACGTTCATCTCGGGGACGGTGACCTCGCCGGTCACCGGGTCCTCCACCCGGTCGAGCAGCCGGCGCATGACGCGGAAGGAACTCGGCACGATGCCGCTGGCGAGCCCGGAGTGCACGGACGTCTCCAGTACCCGCACCGTGACGGTCGCCTGCACCGCGCCACGCAGGCTCTCGGTCAGCCACATCCGTTCGTAGTCGCCACCGCCGCCGTCCAGGCAGACCACCAGGGACACGTCACCGAGGCGGTCGGACAGGTGCTCCAGGTACGCGGGCAGGTCCGGGCTGCCGGACTCCTCACCGGTCTCCAGCAGCAGGATCGTCCGGGCGTGGTCGCCGCCCGCCGCTCGGATCGCGGTCAACGCGGTCGCCGCCGCGTAGCCCGAGTATCCGTCGTCGACCGCGCCGCGGCCGTAGAGCCGTCCGTCGCGCACCACCGCCCGCCACGGGCCAAGCCCGTCGGACCAGTCGCCGAGCGGGGGCTGCTTGTCGAGGTGACCGTAGAGCAGCGCGGTGCCGCGTGCCGTGGCGTTGGCGGTCGCGGGCACGTCCACGAGAAGCAGCGGGGCGCGGCCGTCGAACTGGACGACCTCGCACCGGGCGCCCGGCAGGTCACGCGACGCGATCCAGTCGCGTACGTGGTCGGCGGCGGCTCGCAGGTGGCCGTTCCGCTCCCAGTCGGCGTCGAAAGCGGCCGACAACGCGGGTATCTCCACCAGGCCGGAAAGGCTGGGCAGCACGTTTTCGTTCCAGCTCTTGGTGACCGCTTCGTGAACTCGTCCATAATCCATAGCCGGATTATGGTCCCCGGGCCCGCCGAGGACCTCATCGGGGTCGGTGGATACGTGAGAGATCGTTTTTCGACGATCTCCCGCAGGTGGGACGTCTTCTTTTCGGCTTTTTTGGTGTGGGGCGAAAATGGCCGTCGGGTGACCGGCTTCTGAAGGCTTTGCCGTAGGTGTCTGCGCTTCACAATTGCCGGTACGGCCCCCGGGATTCACAAACACGAACGCGATGGATCATGCAAAGATGTATGGCTATCCAGTCATAAGTTAGGACATTCTACGCATGAGGCGATTAACTGTGGTGTTCGGGGCCGGGGCTCTGGTCTGCGCACTGCTTGTTCCCACGTCGGCGGAAGCGGCCGTCGGCGACCCGGTGGCCGCGGTACGGCGGCTCCTGGCCGCCCAGCTCACCGCCAAGGTGACCGAGGCGGGGCACGTCAACCCGGGTGCGCGCTCGCGGGTGGTCAACCGCACGGGCATGTCGTTCCAGTACACCTTCAAGCGTGCCGGGTCGATCCAGCTCGGGCGGAACGGGGTGGTCGCGTCCGACCTGAGCAGGCGCCTGCGGTTCGAACGTCAGGACTCCAAGGACATCCTGAAGGACGACGTGGCCAACGGCGACCTGGTGGCCAAGAGTCTCCTGGTCCAGACACGGCCGCACCGTTCGGTGGGGGCGAACGGCAGGCTCTACACCACCGGATCCCTCTACGGGCCCGCGCTGCCCGGGGGGAAGACCTGGGCCCTGCGCGGCACGGTCGCGAACGGCGGCGCCTTCACCGACCAGGTCGTCAACATCTTCGAGCCGAAGACGTTGAAGACGCTGCTGTCCGACACCTACTTCAAGAGGTTCATCAAGGGGCCGGGCTACCAGGACAGCACCGGCCGGGAGCACCGGGATGTGACGCTCTACAAGGGGAAGATCACCTTCGCCGACCTGTACGATCTCTCCCCTACCTTCCGGACACTCGCCGGTCAGGAGCCCGACGCCACCTTCGCCACGGCCTTCGTGTGGTGGTGGCTGTGGACCGACAGGGACGGCATGCCCCTGCGGGTCGAGTCGATCTGGGACACCTGGGTCACCGGCAAGCCCCACCAGCCGCCGCGCGCCGAGGGTTCGGCCGCGACCGACTACCTCTCCTGGCGGCCTCGCGTCACGATCAAGCCGCCCAGTTTGTCGCTCGTGGCCAAGGTCGAGGGCCCGGCCAACGGCCTGCCCGAATTCGACGACGCCATGGAGGCCATCCGGGACCCACGGCGGTAGCCGCGCGTCGGCCGGGCCGGAGGGGCGGTGACGTGCACCCGAGCACGCTGATCGTCCGATACCCGGCCGTGGACTAGGACTCCCTCGCGAGCGGGTGCGAGCCTCCGGTGGCGCGTCACGCTGACCGGCGCGTCCGTGGACGCGCCGGTCACCTCACCGCTCGCTCAGCCGGTGCCCACGCCGGGACCTCACCCATGGGTCATGGGCGTGTATTTCCGCCCTGGTGTGGCGCGTTTCCCGCCCGTCTCGGGAAAGGCTCGGCGGGTCAGGGCCCATACCCGGCGGGGGCGGGACATCCAAGGGGATGCCTTGAGGGATCTGCACCGTATCCTCACACCCTCTGCGCCCCGCAATCACAGGAGTCTGTTTTGATCGTGCCGTGACCGGGCGGAATGTGTCAGGGAAGAATGATGCGCTCTGGGTCATGGTTTGCGCGGTAGCGGCGATTGTCGCGTCGGCCTGCGCGGCTTTGGGGACTTTCCTCGACGCTTTTCTGGTGGCCAGAACACGAGGGTACTGCCTTGGTGGGGCGAGCGCCGGAGAGAGTTTCTCCGGTGTGATCTGGGTCGCGAGCCGGCTTGTTGTCTTTCCCGTCATTTCCGGAGTCTCGCTGCTCGCCTCGCTGCCCGTCGTTGTCGTCGCCCACCTGCCGTGGTTCGCGTTCCACGGCTGGCTGAAGGCGATTCTGATGGCTCTCGCCGTCCTCGTCTCGATTACCGGGCCGATGGTGACGATTGTCTACGACGTCGCCACCGAAGGAATCACCGGTGACTGTGACCCGCCCTGGTGGCCGTCCTGGCTCCCCTCGTAACGCGGCCGTGGAATCGCACGTTCTGTAACAGCCGCCGGTGGTACGCGGGACCTGTCACACCCAGGAACGCGGGGATGGATCCGAGATGGAACAGGCGGTGGAACCGGATGGAACACCTTAGGGGTATCCGGCTCATCGGCCCTTCCCCGGAAGGCCGGGCAGGCACGCTCCACAGCGCGTCGCCTCTCCGTGGATGAACACCGGCCGATCTCTGTTCGTACGGCGTGTGAGTCGTACGGAACCATCGAAAGGAAAACCGGTGAACGATTCCATTCCCACCGCGCACCACCCGGTGGGCGGCAACGCGTACCGGCCCGGGACGCTGGTGGCCGCCACCCTGGCCACCGCGACGGCCGCCGTGTCCATGCTGGCGTCGGCGGCGATCTCCCTGGTCGCGGGAAGAAGCCTGCTGCAGGACTACGTACGGGAGCAGCTCGGCGTCGAGGTCGACTCGGTGGCCGTGGGCTCCGCCGTGGAGGCCGCGTTCGGCTCCCTCCAGGTCCGGGCGTACGCCTGGATCTTCTTCGCGGTGGTTTTCTGCCTGCTCCTGGTCCCCGTCCGCGGCGGCAGGACGTGGGCCCGCGTCGGCCGGGAGACGTCGCCGAGGAGGGCAGGCAGCTGGAGGCCGCCACGAGCGAGGCGGCCGAGCTGGGCATGGTCCTGCCCGGTGGGAGGGGGCCGCGCACCGAGGTCACCGTCGCCGGGCGCGGCGACCGGCCGGTGGAGTGCCGGCGCGAGGGCCGCCGGTGGCGGGTCGCGCTGGGCTCCCGGAGCGCGCACGTCGAGCACAGCCTGGGAATGACCTACCTCGCGGTCCTGCTGGCCAACCCCCGGCACGAGATCCCGGCCGTCGAGCTGGCCGCGGGCCCGGTGCCGCACCACGGGGCGGCCGTGGACGCCGGTGCCGGAACCGCCCAGCCGACCCGGGACGAGGAGGCCATGAGGGCCTACCGCGAACGGCTGTCGCTGCTGCGGGAGGAGATCGAGGCGTACGAGTCGGCCAACGACATCGTCCGGGCCGAACGGGTACGGGCCGAACGCGACTGGCTGATCGACGAGCTGGCGTCGGCGACCGGCCTGGCCGGACGGACCAGGAACTTCACCGGCGACGAGGAGCGCGCCCGCGTCTCGGTCGGCAAGGCCGTCCGGCGTGCCGTCACCCGCGTCGCCGCCGCCGACCCGATCCTCGGCGAGGAACTGCGCCTGACGGCCCGGACCGGACGGCTCTGCAGCTATCAACCATAGCCCTGAGCCCGTACGTCATTGATGTACGGGCTCAAGGCGTGAATCCCGTTTCGGCCGGATCAGGCGTAGGGATTGAAGGGAATTCCGGACGGCAGGGCCTTTGAAAGCTCCCACTCGAACGAACCGTCCTTGATACCGAAACTGGCGCTGCCGAAATTATGGTTGACCAGTTTGTCGCGGAATCCGGGCGGATAGTTGTCCCAGCCGATCAACGGCGGCCACTGCCACCATCCCTTGTGGTTCTCCGGCCGCTCGCCGAAACCCGCGTGACGGAAGCAGTGCGTGCTGATGCCGTCCTTGTGGTAAACGACCAGCGGGTGTTTCCCGGTCTCGTCCCAGGGCACGTCGTTTCTGTGGCGGGTGGTGTACTTGCCGTGCGCGGACGTCGAAACGTACATGCCCCACTCGCCCTGCACCCACACCACGACGTGCTCCCAGTCGTGCCGGTGCCCGGCGCTGCCCGGCCCCAGGGCCGCCTGGTCCTTCTCGAAGTAGAGCGCGTACATGTACGCGCACCAGCCGTTGTTGCACTTGACGCGCGAGTAGGCGTTGGTGTTGTCCAGGTCCCACGAGTCGCGGCAGTGGCCGTTCTCGGCGCCGCCCAGGGCCAGGCCAGGGGCGATCGTCCCGTCACGCCCGATGGCCGGGGTGGGGTAGCAGCCGTCGCCGTCGTAGTCGAACCCCGGCTCGTAGATGCGGTCGGGCCACGGAGCCGCCCAGTCGAGGGCGGAGGGCGGGTCCGCGAAGGCGGTGCCGGGGAAGACGAAGAGCGTCACGACCGCGGCCATGAACGCGCGGACGGCGAACGACAGCCTTCCGAACCGGCGTCGGGTCCGGGGCCGGTTTTGGCTTTGGTTTTGGCTTCGGCCTTCAGTCGGAGGCGCGCAGTCCCGCGACGCCCCGGGCAACAATCTTCGCATTGAACCTTCCCGTCGATTTCCTGGGGGGTGAAACGGTCACGGTCCCTGGGGAGGCGCGGTGTTCCGCACCGTGGTCGAGGATCAAGGTAGGATATTTGCAGCCCTGAGTCAAGATCGGTGTAAATGAAAGTTAAGGGCTCGTGAACCTTCGGCGTCGGGAGGATATTCTCCCGGAATGCCGGGCGAATGGATCGGGCGACACCATATTCGGGTCCCGGGGAAGAAAGTTTATGGCGGCTGAGACCGTGATCCGCCTGACCGGGTGAGAGGCGGCTTCAGGCGTTTTCCCGATGGCCGAAGAATAACCGGTGACGAGAATGGCTAAAATGACACGGTGACCGAAACGGCGCGCAGCCTGGGGGTCAGAGGTCGCCGAGCTCGCCGAGCGGTTTCGTCCAGTAGTCCCGGTCACGGGATTCGTCCCCGAGGAGGGCGAGCGTGTCGGAGACGGAGTGGCCGGGGCCGATGACGACGTGCATGATCTCGTTGAAGGTCCTGAACGCGTCGTCGTCACCGACACGCATCTCCATGTGGTTCATGAGCCGATACCAGTACTTCTGCTCGGCCTCGATCCGGGGCAGGAGCTGTTCGCGGCTGAGGATGCGGGCTTCCTCGACGGTGAGCCGTTTGAAGCGTGCCATGCGCCGATTGTTCCATCCGGAAATCCGGCAATCCGGCATTCACGGGAGCGGGTTGAGGATGAGTGCCCGCCGGGCGTCGGCTCCCACTGCCGAGGACGGGCATCCGCCGAGCGCCGCCTCCCATCAGGCCCGCCATGTCAGGCCTGCTCTCTACGGCCCGCTCTGTCAGGCTTGCGGCATCGTCCGTCCCTGGAATGAGGGAGCGGTGGAGCGTCAGGACATCGAGGTGTTTCTCGCCCCTGTCCACTCCGCTCCGCGTCTCATGCGGCCTGCCCGCCGAACGTGACCCCGCGAGGCCGCATGAGACGAACCGGTCCAGCCGGTCCGGCCGGTCCGGTGACGCCGCCGTGAGCGGCCCGCTACGCCGGTATCCGGGTACGCAGGGCCTGGACGAACCAGTCGAGCACCGGCGTCAGGCTCTCCGGGGCCGACCAGCCGTTGATCACCGCGAGCAGCCGGAGGTACGTCTCCCTGCGGGGGTCGTTCGCGCTCTCCAGCCGTACCAGCAGCCGACGCCGCAGGTCGGCGTCGTCGGGGCGGCCGACGGCGTTCGCGTACTGGGCCGTGACCGCAGCGACGACCGGATCGGCCTGGGGCGAGTCCGGGGCGATGCCGGACGACAGGGCGGGACCCGCCTGGTCGCGGGCCATCGCGACGGGATCGCGGCGCGGGCCCGTGGTGTCACCCTGGGCGCGCTCGGCCGTGTGCTGTTCGGCCAGGCGGCGCATGACGGCGCGAAAATCCGGGTCCTGCGACAGCTCGGCCAACTCCACCCATGCCTCGACCTGCTCGGGTTCGGGCTCGTCGGGCAGTTCGGGGGTCATCGAACGCCTGATACCGGTGAATTCGGGGTTGGCGTCCAGGTCGCCGAAGGCGGTGTCGAGGAAGTCACCGATCAGGCGTCGGCGTTCGTCCTCGGAGAGTTTGGCCAGTTTGTGCATGAGATCCATCTCCTCGGGGGTGGACCCGCGCCTGGTCACCGCCGTCAACACCGCGCGCCGCAGGCGCAGCGTCCGGATCTGCACCGCCAGTGCCTCGGCGTGCGCCGCGGCGACCTCGGGAAGCGAGATCTCCCGGTCCACGACCCTGCGGATAGTGGGAAGGTCCACTCCCAGGTCGCGCAGCGTCCGTACGAGGTCAAGGCGTGTGACGGCGTCGATGCCGTAGAGGCGGTGACCGGCCGGGCTGCGGCCGGTCGGCGGCACGATCCCGCGGTCGGAGTAGAACCGGACGGTCTTGACCGTCAGCCCGGTCCGCCGGGCCAGATCACCGATCGAGTAGAGCGTGTCGCCGTTCATGCCCCCAGCCTGGCGCCTCCCTCTACAGGAGGTGCAAGTTCGTCCGGCGACGTCAGCGGGTCGCGGCGGCCATCCGCAGGCCCAGGACGATGAGAACGGTGCCGCTGACAGCCTCCAGGCGTCGGCGGATCACGGGCCTGCGGAACCACGCGCCCGCGCGCCCCACCACCGCCGCCAGGGCGAGGTACAGGGCGATCTCGACGGCCACCTGTAGAAGCGCGAGGAGCGCGGTGGTGAAGAGCAGCGGCTGGTCGGCCGGTACGAACTGAGGATAGAAAGCGATCATGAAGGCCGCGATCTTCGGGTTGGCGAGCATCACGAGGGCGCCCTCGCCGAAGGCCCTCCACCAGCCCCGCTTCGGGCTGGGCGGCGTGTCCTCGGCGAACTCCGGCACGATCCCGGCCCCCCGGATCCGCCACGCGGTGCGCCACGCCTTCAGCCCCAGGTAGAGCAGGAAGCCCGCACCGATCACGCGCAGGACGAGGAAGGCCACCTCCGAGGCGGCCACCAGGGCGGCCAGACCGGCGGCGGCGAACAGCGCCCAGGCGTACAGACCGGCCTCCAGGCCCAGCACCGTCGGCACCGCCCCCCTGAAACCGTGCAGCGCGGCACGGCGCAGGATCAACGCCATCGCGGGACCCGGTGACGCGGAGATCAGCACGACGGCGACGACGAAGGCGGGCAGGGACGCGACGAGATCCATGGGCCGATGATGCTCGCGCCCGCCACCCCCGCTCAACCCTTTTTCCCAGCGTGGGAACCCTCACCTTTTGCCCGGAGAGCACGAAAAACCAGACCAGAGAGCCAAACACGCCGGTCCTGACATCACCGCCGAACGCCCTCCACCCGTCGGCGACCCAGGCCGGTGACTGGGCGACCCCGCTACTCGACCAGACAGCCACTTCGACACACTGCCCCCCACTTCCGCCGGAGCACGTTTTGATCGGCACTGTCGAATTCAGTCAATGCATGCCGGTGGCTGGCATGGCCTGCCCTGACCCGACTTGACCTGGATTGACGAACCGACCGTCAACCGGTGGCCGGGAAGGCGCTCTAAGCGCAGAAATTATCGTCGCGGCAGTGCGACAAAAAAGAAACGCATATCCTTTTCGGGTGGAAGGGTATGATAACGCGTGAGTACGCTGATGCTCTTTTGTGCTCTGGTGTGAACGTCGAAAATCGCTCGCAAGACAGGGCCGCGACGACGAACACGCCTTCCCGGCCTTCGATGGCACGCCCACTCCGAGGCCGCTGGCGTCTACGGAACGGGGTGCTTCTGTCACCCGAATCGCCGGATCGACTGCGGTGACGGCCATCGGTGACAGATGGATATGGAAAGGGTATGGCGGCGGCGTGCCGCGTGGGTGAAGATTGACACGTCTTCGTCGCCACCCACCTCCGGAGGTACGGAATGCGCTTCACCTGGCCGCTGACCATCGGTTTGGCATTGGTGATGGTGTCATCGGCATGCGCCTCCGAACCCACGCTGGATAGGGCGGCGGCGGAGTTGCAGAAGGACACTCAACGCTTGGAGACCGACAGCATATTAAAGAATCCGCTCAAGAAGCTGCGCATTCTGCAGCGTCCGGACAAGGATATTCGCTGTGACAAGGGCAAATTCAAGCGGTCGCTTCGAGCTACAGCGGACTATGAACGTGTCGATGAGCCGTTGGTCGACCATTTGGATCAAGCTCAAACGCTCATGGAGAACACGCTTGCTCGGGTCCTTGGATACAAGCTGGAGTTTGATTTTAGCCAATCAAATATCAGTGAAGGGCGTTTCATTTATGGTATGAAAAAAGACTTGGAAATCAAAATAACTGTATATGTTGCCCCTGAGGCCCCTACCTGGAGGATTCATGCGGTGACAGCATGTCTGCCACGCTAATGAGGAGGGTGGAATTAGTTCCAAAGTTTTATCTGTTCCTTAGCCTGCTCGTTGGCCTGGAACAACGAGGCCTCCTCGCTCTTGGTGTCTAAATTATCGTTGATGTCCATCCAACGCTCGTAGGGTGTCAGCTTCTCCTGTAGCGTCTCCTCCCACTTCTTGCCGCTGCTCTCGGCCTCCCGCTTTGCTTCAGTCAGGAGCTCGTCATAGGTCTTGAGGTCACCGGTGTCCTTGTTGACGAGCTCGGCGGGAGGTTTGCTCGTCGGGTAGCCCGCCTCGTAAAGAATATGTGCCATGTCGTACTTCTGACGTAGAACGAAGTCCGATCGTGCCCCAGTAGCCTCTTCGACTCGCGTTTCGAAACTATCGGCCCACATGTCGAGCAGGGTGCTGGCGCCGTATGCCTTGGTCAGCTCCCACGTTTCCTGGATGGCCTTATGCGCGAGGACACCCGTCAAAGGAATACGGTCGAGACCGAGGGAGAGGGTGTTCTTGGTGATGTCGCGAATCAGGTCGTCGGTGGCGTCCATCTCGCCGCGCACATCCAGTGTGGCCTTGAATTCCAGACCTGCGAGGTCGCCGAACATCCTCGCTGTTTTCCCGAAGTGCCGGGTCTCGGCCTGCGCGTCCAGTTGGGCCGCCGCCGTCAGTGTGTCATGGCGGAACTGGGCGGCGGTCGCGTCGAAGTCGTCGGTGAACTGCTTGTCCCCGACGAAGGTCCGCATGAAGCGATAGGTGTCGCCGGGGCTGAGGTAGAAGGCTGGGGTCACATTGGGAAGGGGGGTCCAGTTCTCCGGCGCCGCCATACCGGAATCCCGATAGGCAGCCTTGTCGAATCGGGCGCCCGAGGCCAGTTCGTGGATATACGATTTCGCGATGGTGACCATGGAGTCCCTGGTCGGTTTCGGCAGGTCGGTGTCGAAGGAAGCGGCGGCGCGGATGGCGTCGAAGGCGAAAGCGGCTGCTCCCGGGCTGTGTTTGCCGGCTTTTTCGGTGGTGGCTTCGGTGCCTGCTTCCATCGCGTGGCCGAAGGCGTCGGCCACCTCGTCCCCGTTGCCGGTGTTCTTGGCGTAGTCGAGGAACAGTTTCATCTTGTCGGCCTGGCTGAGCTTGACGTCGGCCCCGCCCATCTTGGCGAACGTGTCCCGTACGGCCACGCCGTCCCCGGCGAGCACCTCCAGGCCCATCGCGACCAGGTCTTCGGGCAGGCCGTACGCCTTCGTCTCGGCGGGCCCGCCGGCGCGCCAGTCCTGCCGGGGGCTCTTCGCGAATTCGTCCAGGACCAGTGCGCGGGCCGCCGCGCTGCGGACGGACGAGGGGGCGTTCGCGCCCCTGAGCAGCGCGAGCCGGTTCCATGCTGCGACCTTGCTGCCGGCCGGTCTCATCAGGTCGTCCCTGATCTTGGCGAAGGCCGGAACGAGGGGTGGGGCGTTCAGGGCGGCGCCGAGGGCCTTACCGAAGGCGGCGAGGTCCTGCCTGGCGGTCTTGCTGCCGGTGACCGCGATGAGATTGGGCAGGCTGTCGCGGACCTTCGGGGACAGCAGGGCGAAGAAGGCGGCGGCGGCCTGGGGGTTGTCCGCGAGTTTGGCGATGTCGTCGATGTGCTCGTGGATGAGCTTGGCCTGCGGCTCGCCGCTGAAGTTCACGAAGATGTCGTCGCCGTACATTCTGGCCAGGCCCTGGGCGATGTCGAAGTTCTTCAGCTCGTCGGGGAGGCGGATCAGCCCCTGCCCGCCCGCCGCCGACGCCGTGCCGCCTGCCCCGCCCAGCTCCGGGGCGCCGTTTCCCAGGGCGTTGATCAGGTCGATCCGGCCGTGGAGCATGGAGACCTGGGTGCCTCCCCAGTCGGCGATGTCGGTGATCTCCCGCAGTGCGGGGGTGCTGATCCCGTGCGAGCGGAGCTTTCCGTCGAACTCCCTGCTGAACGCGGTCAGCAGGTCGGCCGCGCCGCGCAGGGAGGTGGCGAGCTGTCCCATCTCCTCGGGGTCGATGCCACAGAACTCGGAGGTGGGTGCCATGGAACATCCCCTTCACGGTCACGACGGTCATGTCCGCCCGGCCATCTCCCGGCGCGCGATGTTCGCCTGGGACTCGGTCACCAGCGGAGGGTGGCGGCGCAGCTCCTCCTCCACCGCGTCCACCACGCGCTGGGCGAGCCGCCCCAGTAACCGGTGCCGCTCTTCCAGCTCGGTGGTCCAGGTGGTGGCCGTCGGCCCCGTCCACACCTTTCCCGACCGCATCGCCGAGGAGGCGCGCTGGTACGCCTGCCGTACCTCGTGGGCTCTGTCCGTGGCCTCCACGAGCAATTGCCGCAACCGCTCGTGCCGGGGATTGGGCACCATTCGCTCGGCCACGCCACCCCCGTCCTTTCCGGAACCTCGTGATGAAGGAGAAAGTCGCATCCCAAGGTAGGTATTGATCGTCTGAGTCGGCAAGTCCCGTACCCGGTCGGCATCGGGTTTCCGCTCCTGGAGGCAAGGCCATCCGAACGGACGGAACTGATATTTCGGTCATTACCTCTCATGTTGAAGCGGCTACTCCACCTGACAACGCCGGAGTAAAGGATGTCACTGTTCGAAGAGCACGTCGACACGATGGAAATCGTCGCCGGGACCGTGGTGCGGGCCGTTTCCGTTTCTCATGGGGAACGTGAGCGTGCCCCTGGCTTTCGCGATCGGCATAATCAAGATGTCCCGCCTATCCCGCATGAGATCCCGCGCGAGCTCCAGAAGATCCGGACGCGTCGGGGCCGCGACAGCGCCGGAGAATCGAAACCACGCCGCGAGCATCATGAACCTCCGGATCCGTCGACCACACGCCGTCGTCCCGATCATCTGTCTCGACCGGGCCCGTGACATCGCCGGTACCGCGTTCCCGCCGCCCCGGCGGTGAGCGCGGACGGGACAGCGGGGCGCATCCCGGGTGATACCGGGTGCGGGATGGACGGAGCCGGGTTGTTAGGTTGAGGCTTGCTCGAAATGCCGTTAAAGGAATGCGTCAATGTCGGCAAAGTCCGCACTTCCCCCTTCGCTCGTGCGCCTGCTGGCGCGGCCCGCCCCTCCCGGAACCCTCTCCGACCTCAAGCACGTCGTCTTCGTCATGCAGGAGAACCGGTCCTTCGACCACTACTTCGGCCGGATGCGCGGGGTGCGCGGCTACGGCGACCGCAACGCGGTGTCCACCCGGGCCCTGCGGCCGGTCTTCGAGCAGGACGGGATCCTGCCCTTTCCCGTACGGGAGGCCGCCGAGCGCGCGGGAGCCGACCCGATGCTGCTCGACACCCACGACCACAGCTGGCTCGGCACGCAGAACGCCTGGGCGACGGGCTGGAACGACGCCTGGGTGCCCAACAAGGGCCCGTCCACCATGGCGTACTACGACCGCGAGGACCTCCCGTTCCACTACGAGCTGGCGGACGCGTTCACGATCTGCGACGCCTACCACTGCTCGGTGCTGAGCTCCACGACGCCGAACCGCAACTACCACGTCTCCGGCCACACGGGCCACGAGCCCGGTACCGAGCAGCGGGCCGTCGACAACGGCGCCTGCGAGGAGGACGGGCACCCCGGCTACTCCTGGACCACGGTGCCCGAGCTGCTGACCAGGGCCGGGCACTCCTGGCAGGTCTACCAGGAGTGGGACAACTACCAGTGCAACAACCTGGAGTTCTTCGCCACGTTCAAGGCCGTCATGGCGAAACTGGGGCTGAGCAGCACACACTCCTTCTACGAGAAGGTACGCGCGTCCGAGGATCCCGCGTCGATGCTCGACTGGCTGGAGGAGAGGGCGGCCCGCCTCGATCCGGCCGACCGGGTGCTCTACGACCGGGCGCTGCGCCGTACCCGGACGGGCGGGCTGGGGGAGTGGTTCGCCGCGGACGTGGCGGCGGGACGCCTCCCCGAGGTCTCGTACATCGTCACCTCGCTCGCCGACTCCGAACACCCGGAGGGATCCTCGGCCGTGGAGAGCGGGAAGGTCGTCTACCGGATCCTCGACGCGCTGGCGTCGAGCCCGGAGGTGTGGGCGAGCACCGCGGTCTTCGTCACCTACGACGAGAACGACGGCTTCTTCGACCACGTTCCCCCGCCCGTACCGCCCGACGGAACCCCGGGGGAGTTCGTCGCCGGGCGGCCCATCGGGCTGGGCATGCGCGTCCCGATGATCGTCGTGTCGCCGTGGAGCGTGGGAGGCCACGTCTGCTCGCAGACGTTCGACCACAGCTCGACGGTCCGGTTCCTGGAGACCTGGCTCGGCATCAGGGCCCCCGACATCAGCGCCTGGCGGCGGACCGTCGCCGGGGACCTCACCTCCGCCTTCGACTTCGCCCGCCCGGAGGCGTGGCCCGCCCCGGAGACACCGGTTCCCAGCGCCCCCGAGAACACCTCGTCCGGTCAGAGCGCCTTCTCCGGTCAGAGCACCTTGTCCGCCCGGAGCGCCTCGTCCGGTCAGGGGGCTCCGCCTGTACGGGAGGTTCCGCTCGTTCAGGGTGCCTTACCTGCTCAGAACGCCCTGACCATCCGGGACGTTCCGGCCGTCCAGGGGGCCTCGACCGGCCGCTGGTATCCCGACGTCCCCGCCGTGCAGCGGATGCCCGGCGTGGAACCGGGGGTCAGGCCCGCCCGCGCGCTGCCGTACCTGCCCGACGCTTCGGCGCGGACCAGCGGTCGCGCCGTCGAGATCGCGATGAGCAACGCCGGTACGGAGAGCGTGCACCTGGCGCTGTACGGCTACATGGGAGAGCTCGTCCGGCCACTGCATTTCGACGTGCTCGGCCACGCTCGCGAGGCGGTCTACTTCCCGTGCCCCACGTACGCCCTCGTCCTCACCGGGCCGAACGGTTTCCGCCGGGAGTTCCGGGGCGGGACGGGCGACCCGGTGGAGACGTCCAGCGTGATCGACGCGGCCGCGCGGACGATCGAGATCGCCGTCGTCAACACCGGTGACGAACCGGCCGACGTGACGATCTCGCCCCTGGCCTACGGCGGGACGGCGCGGACGCTGCGGGTCGGGTCCGGGGACACCGCGCGGATACCGTGGCGGGCCGAGACCGGATGGTACGACCTGTGGATCACCGTCGCCGGGGACGCCGCCTTCGCCCGTCGCCTGATGGGACACATCGAGAACGGCGAGCCCGGCGTCACGGGCTGACGTCCGCCGGAGCCCCCGGCCGGACCTTCTCGTCGATGTCGGCGCGGGACGCCCCGGTTCATGGTGTGGACCGCCGCTGTCCCACAGGACACGGTACGGTGCGTCCCGGCCAGGGCCCTGCCGGGTCGGGGCCGCCTTTTTCCCGGTGGTTCCGTCCGGCAGGCCGTGAGCGAGTCGCGCGGCGTAGCGCCATATCGCCGCGATCCGGACAAACGCCGGGGATAAATGTCGGTGAGCTCTGATAGACGTGGTCCATGGGTGTGAGCGTGGATGAGTTCCTGGAGATGGTTAAGGAACTGCCTGAGACCGAGCAGGGCGACGGCGGCGAGTGGGTCTCGCTGAAGGTGCGGGGCAAGGGCTTCGGCTACCTGTGGGAGAAGACGGAGACCGTGGGGCTCAAGGCGACGATCGACGAGCAGATCGCGCTGGTGGCGGAGCGTCCGGACGTGTTCGAGGTCCAGTTCACCGCGGGCCGGTTCGGCTGGGTCGTGGTGCACCTCGCGAAGATCGACGCTGAGGAGTTGTTCGAGCTGGTCACCGAGGCGTGGTGCCTGACGGCTCCCAAACGGCTCGTCGAAGCCCACGAAGCCGCGGGCTAGGGGGTCGGGCCGGTTCGTTCGCGTACGGGGTCGCGGGGGATTTCACGGTGACCGGTGTCGTCTCTACGGTGGCGGGAGTGCGCGGGCGAACTCGCCGAATCCGAGCCTGAACCCGCGTCCGAACCCGAGCCCAAACTCGCCCCCGAGTCCCGAGTCCCGAGTCCCGAGTCCCGAGTCCCGAGCCCGAACCCGATTCTGAACCCGAGCCCGCGTCCGAGTCCCGACTCCGCGTCCTGCTCCTGACCCGCGCCCACGTCCGGACCTGAGCGCGAGGCGGTGGGCGGCCCGACCCGGGTGCTTGGTGGGTCGGGCCGCCCGTCGTGGGACGGATCTCCCGCTCTTTCGCGAGCCTGGCCGGACCTTCCTCGCCGGGAAGGGGAGCGTGCGGCTCGCACTACGGTGACGGCCTCCCGGCCTCCTGTCCGCCGGGGGCCGTGTCAGTCGTCCGTCGATCGCCTGTCAGTTGTTGATCCCGCGGCCGGTGCCGGTGCCACCGACGCTGTCGCTGATGCCGCCACCGATACCGGCGCCCCTGCCGATACCGCCCTGCCTGCTGCGCTCCTCCATACCGCGCTCGTGCCGACCGCGCTCTTCCATGCCGCGCTCGTTTCGGCCCCGCTCCTGCATACCGCGCTCGTTTCGGCCGCGCTCTTCCATGCCGCGCTCGTTTCGGCCTCGCTCTTCTGTGCCGCGCTCGTGTCGACCGCGCTCCTGCATGCCGCGTTCGCTTCGGCCGCGCTCTTCCATGCCGCGCTCGTTTCGGCCGCGCTCCTGCATGCCACGTTCGTTCCGGTTTCGCTCTTCCATGCCGCGTTCGCTTCGGCTTCGCTCCTGCCTGCCGCGCTCGTTCCGGTTTCGCTCCTGTATGCCGCGCTCCTGCCGGCCGTATTCGTGCCTGCCGCGCTCGTTTCGGCCGTACTCCCGGCCGTACTCGCGCCGGTACTCGCGCCTGTGCTCGCGCCGGGCGCGGCACCTGTCGGGGTTCCTGTACTCGCTGCAGGGCTTCAGGACGGAGTTGAGAGTGGCCGCTGTGTCCGCGGCGGCGAACGAGGCCGGCATCGCCGAGGGGACGATGAGAGCGGAGGCCATCATCGCTCCGGCTGCGAGAGCGTTCCTGATTTTGGTCATGGCAGATCACTCCACGTCGAATCGGTGTCGAATCGGTTGAGCCCTGGCCTGTGTGCCCGGGCCGGCGGAGCGCCGTGCCGCGCCGAGGACGACGCCGACACGATGCGTAACCTGCTCTCACGGTAAGTGGAGGGGGTCGCGGGAGTCTGCTAGCGGAGCCCAAAGCCTTCGGGCGGTGTGATTACTCACCGGTAGCGGAAAGGAGTGGAAGGGGAGCGATCGGTGACGTTCGGCTACCGGGCTCCGCCGGAGGCTCGTGCCCCGACAGGATGCCATCCGCGGCCGGACCGCCAGGGTTCAGTAGATCATCCCCGTCCGAGCACCCGTTTTCGCGGCCGTCCATGACGAGAATCCCGTCGATCCGGGCGCCGTTTCCCCCGGTCCCGCCCCTGAAACACCGTGCTAGTCCCCCGGGCGTCGTACCGGGTCTCCGGTCTCGCTCGCCGTCCCGGCGCCCGCGGCCGTCAGTGAGGAACACCGGGTCCGAAGGAGGTGTGCGAGTTGGACGAGGCCACGACCCGGCCCGCGACGACGACGTGGCGGGGTGGCGCGTGCCGGGTCAGGGCCTCGCGGAGGGTCCGTCCTTCGAGGATGACGAGATCTGCGGGGGCCCCGGGCTCCAGGCGGTGGGCGGGCAGGCCGACGACCCGCGCGGCCTCGACGGTCACCATGTCGTACAGCCGTTCCAGGGCCCCGTCGGTGCGGGCGTCGAGCAGATGCGCGGCCAGGAAGGCCACCTCCAGGAGGTTGTGCCGCCCGAACGGGTAGTAGGCGTCCTCGATGTCGTCCTGGCCGAGCGCGACCGGGACACCGGCGTCGGCCAGCTGGAAGACCGGCAGGTGGAGCGGTCCGGTGTGCGGATCGCTGACGAAACCGAGCCCCGCGGCGCGGCACAGCCCGGCCAGACGGCGCAGGTACGGCTCGGGGTAGAGCGCCATCGCCCTGGCGTGCTGGGCGCTGCCGCGTCCGATCATGTTCCGCGCCAGCAGTTCCCTCGCGAGCATCTCGGACGTGCGCAGCCCCGGGTCTCCCGCGTCGTCGACCAGCATGGCGACGCGCAGGCCGTGCCGCTGGGCGAGGTCGACCATACGCCGCACGTGCTCGGCGGCGTCGGCGTCGGTCCACTCGATCCAGGGGATGCCGCCCACCACGTCGGCACCGCGCCGTACGGCCTCGGCGACGAGTTCCTCGGTTCCGGGTTCGCGGAGCAGGCCGTCCTGCGGGAACGCCACCACCCGCACGTCGACCACGCCGCGGAACTCCTCGCGCAGCGCCAGCAGCGCCTCCAGCCCGGTGAGCCCCGCCCTCGGGTCGATGTCGGCGAAGGCCTGCACCGCCCGGACGCCGTGTCGTACGGACTCCAGGAGCACCGGCCTGGCGCGTTCGAGGACGGATTCCGCGGTCTGGCCGGTCTTGACGGCGGCGGCCGTCTCGATGGCGCCCATCGCGGCCCCCATCGCGCCCCCGGTGTACTCCGAGAGCGCGGCGGGCCCGGCCCGGTCGAGGGTGTGGACCTTGCACAGGTGCAGGTGCGCGTCCACGAACGGCTCGGTGACCAGGGAGCCGTCCGCGTCGAGGGTCACGCCGGTCGCCGGGCCCAGGCCGGGATCGTCCTCGGTGACGAGGGTGATGAGCCCGTCCGTGGCGGCCAGCGACCACCTGCCGGGACGGCCGCGCAGGGTGGCGTTCCTGATGAGGAGATCCGGAGTGTCCATGGCAGCACGGTAGAAGCACACCCCCCGGAGGCGTGACGGCCAGATCTGCCAAGTCGCGGCCCCGCGACTGTGACGCCCCGGGGGCCGAAAGACCGGTTCGGTGTGGAGGGCCCCGGCCGTTGACAGTTGGAAAGCGCTTTCCTATGGTGTTCATTGTCCGCCAACACGGACGTGCTCACTCATGTGAGCGGTGCGCACTCGCTGGGGGGATCCGGAACGCAGGCCGCGTGGGCCTGCCGGACCAGCAAGGAGTTCGGCTGTGAAGATCAGATTCGACAGGAGGGCCGTCGCCGCCGTCGTCGCCGGCGCGGTCGCCGTGTCCGGATGGGCGTTCGGCGCCGCCGCTCCCGTCGCGGGAAACTACAACCTGGTGAACAACGCCAGCGGCCTGTGCCTGACCGTTCCCGGCGGCGGCTCGGCCTCCGGTGTCCAGCTCACCCAGAGCGGCTGCGGCGGCGCCGGACAAGCCTGGACGGTGACCGGAAGCGGCACCCAGCTCAAAGCCGTCCACAGCGGCCTGTGCGCCGGAGTCCAGGACGCGAGCACCTCGGCGGGCAAAGCCGTACAACAGGAAACCTGCTCGGGAACCTCCTCCCAGACCTGGAACCTGACCGAATCAGGTTCCAACTACCGGGTGATCAACGCCAACGGCGGCAAATGCC